>DATCXD010000406.1:0-3536 GCA_036566005.1 Micromonosporaceae bacterium
CCGCCGTGGCTTCCGGCACCCCCGCCGTCGACCTGCGCGGCGTGACCAAACGGTACGGTCCAGTGACCGCCGTCGATGATCTGACGCTCGCGATCGAGCCGGGCGAGATCGTTGCCTTCCTTGGTCCGAACGGCGCCGGCAAGACCACCACCGTTGACATGATGCTCGGCCTGTCCCGACCGGACGCGGGCTCGGTGGCGGTCCACGGACGCAAACCGGCCGACGCGATCGCCCGGGGCGAGGTCGCGGCCGTGATGCAGACCGGCGGACTGTTGAAGGACCTGACGGTGGCCGAGACCGTACGCCTGACCGCGACACTGTTCCCACATGCACTCCGGGCGGTCGAGGTACTCGATCGGGCGGGCATCGCCGACATCGGTGACCGGCTCGTCGGCAAGTGCTCAGGCGGCCAGCAGCAACGGCTGCGCTTCGCCCTCGCGCTGCTGTCCGACCCGCTTCTGATGGTTCTCGACGAGCCCACGACCGGCATGGACGTAGAGGGCCGCCGCGACTTCTGGTCCGCGATCCGCGAGGACGCGTCGCGTGGCCGTACCGTCCTGTTCGCCACGCACTACCTCGACGAGGCGGATGCCTACGCGGACCGGATCGTGCTGATCCGGCAGGGACGCATCGTCGCGGACGGCACCACCGCCGAGATCAAGGCGATGGCGAGTGGGCGGACCGTCCGGGCGACGCTGGCCGGGGTCAACCGCGTCGCGCTCGCGAGCCTGCCCGGTGTCGAGGATGTCGAGGTGCGCGGCGACACGGTTCTGGTGCGGGCCAAGGATTCCGACTCCGTGGCGCGTTACCTGCTGACCGAGACGGCCGCGCGTGACCTGGAGATCACCGCGCACAACCTCGAAGACGCGTTCGTCGCGCTGACCAGCGACGAAGACGACAACCTCGAACGGAGCACCCGATGACCGCCGCCACGCTGCCCACGCCCCGCGCCGAGCGTCGCGTTCCGCCTTTGGGCGGATTCAACCTCACGTTCCTCGCGCTCGAACTGCGCCGCATGCTCCGCAACCGTCGCACGCTCGTTTTCGTACTGGTCATGCCGATCGTGATCTACGCGTTGTTCGGCAATGCCACCGCGACCATCACCGGCACGTCGATCACGTACCAGCAGTTCGAGATGGTGAGCCTCGCGCTCTATGGCGCGATGACCGCGTGCACGAGCGGCGGCTCGATGGTCGCCGTCGAGCGGGCCCTGGGCTGGAGCCGGCAGCTCCGGCTGACACCGCTGCGGCCGGCGGCCTACATAGCGATCAAGATCGTGACGGCGATGGTGCTCGGCCTGATCCCGATCGTGGTGCTGTTTACCTTCGGCGCTCTCCGGGGCGTACGGATGCCGGCCCAGGACTGGGTGCTATGCGGCCTCGCGGTGTGCGTCGGCTCGCTGGTGTTCGCGACGCTCGGCCTGTTCATGGGCTACCTGCTGCCGTCCGAGAACGTGATGCAGATCCTCGGCCCGATCCTCGGCATCCTGGCCTTCCTCGGCGGCGTGTTCATTCCGGTGAACGTGCTGTCCGGATCACTGTCCACGGTGGCCAAGTTCATGCCGGTGTACGGCGTCAACCAGCTCGCGCACGCGCCGCTCGGCCACGGGTCCGAGTTTGGCTGGGTCGCCTTCGGCAACATCGTGGCCTGGCTCGCGGTGTTCGTGATCGGCTCGGCCCTGCTGTTCCGCCGCGACACCAAGCGGGTCTGATCTCGCACCAACCGACACCCCACTCCAAGATCACCGCAACTTCGCGGAAGTCGCCCACTCGAATGCGATTCGAGTGGGCGACTTCATGGAAGTTGCGGTGATCTTGAGCCAGGTCAGGCGACGTCGGCGGGCGGGAGCGCCGCGAGGGCGGCCGCCGTCGCGGCCGCGAGCCGGTTGATGTTGGGCTTGGGCAGCGCGTTACGGGACACTGCCACGTGCCAGTAGAGCGGGCCGACGATCAGGTCGATCGCGAGGTCGGGGTCGACCTCGGCCTTTAGCTCGCCGCGAGCGACCGCGCGCGAGACGAGCTGACCGCTCATCGTGCGCTGGTTCGCGGTGAGCAGCCCGTGCAGCGTCTCCGCTATCCCAGGGTTTCGCGCCGCCTCGGCCAGCAGATCAGGAATGATCTTCCAAGCGAGTGGATGCCGCAGCGCCTTGCCGGCCACCGTCAGCAGCATCCCGATGTCCGCTTCGAGCGATCCCATGTCCGGCAGGTCGAGGCTCTGACCGGCGACCGACGAGACCATTTCGACGACCATGTCCAGCTTGGAGTTCCATCGACGGTAGACGGCGGTCTTGCCCACCCCGGCACGCCGGGCAACGCCCTCGATCGACATCCGCCCATATCCGAGCGCCGCCAGCTCCTGGAACACGGCGACGCGGATGGCCTCGGTGATGTCCTCGCGCAAGACCGCGGCACCGGCCGGGACCCGTCGTCTGTCCGTCTGCATGGGCGGCAGTCTACCGAAACGTTGATACGGATGCGTTTCGTCCGAGTGCGGCGCGGCGACGTAGGTTTGATCGCATGAGCGTGGCGAGCCGTTACATCGGCCGGTATCTCGACCTGCCGCCAGCGGTCACGAACGACGTCACCGTCCGGCACGATATCGACGTCCGGGCCCGCGACGGCGTCGTGCTGCGGACCGATCACTACGCGCCGGGGCTCGATCGCGCGCCGACGATCCTGATCCGGACGCCGTACGGGCGGCGCGGGGTGATCGGGCTCGTCACCGGTCGGGTTCTGGCCGAGCGCGGCTTTCACGTCGTGCTGCAGAGCTGCCGGGGCACGTTCGACTCCGGCGGCACGTTCGCCCCGATGCGGCACGAACGCGACGACGGCCTCGACACGCTCGCGTGGCTCGAGCGCGAGCCGTGGTTCGACGGAAATCTGTTTACCTGGGGTTCCAGCTACGTGGGATTTACCCAGTGGGCGATCGCCGGCGATGCCGGCACGGCGCTGAAAGGAATGTTGACCGCCGTCACGGCGTCATCATTCCGGGCGCCGACCTATGCCGGCGGCGCCTTCTCCCTCGACACCGTCCTGAACTGGGCCACCCTGCTCAACAACCAGGGCGGCTCGTTGCTGTCCTTCCTGGTCAAGCAGACGCGCAGCCGGTCGATGCTGCGGCGGGCGTGGACTCATCTGCCGCTGGCCGGGGCGGACGCGATTGCCGCCGGTCGGGAGATCGCGTTCTTCCAGGAGTGGCTGACGCGCGCCGGCGACGAGGCCTACTGGCGGGATCGCGGGGATGCCGGCCGGATCGAGGAAACCGAGGCCGCGGTATGCATGATCGGCGGCTGGTACGACATCTTCCTGCCCTGGCAGCTCGCCGACTATGCCCGGCTGCGCGCCGCCGGCAAGCAGCCCCGGCTCGTCATCGGAGCGTGGACACACTCGTCGCGGGAACTGTTCGCGCACACGATGCGGGAAGGGATCGACTTCTTCCGCGCCCGGCTCGACGGGAATCCGGGCACCGCGCCGGCACCAGTGGAGATCTACGTTGGCGGTGCCAACGAATGGCGGACGCTCGATGAGTGGCCGCCA
>DATCXD010000413.1:0-5352 GCA_036566005.1 Micromonosporaceae bacterium
CCGCCGTTTCGATGGCGGCCGCGATCGACTCGATGGTGCCGGGCTTGGCCCCACGGCGCCCACGCTGTACGCCTTCGATGCGGCGACCGATGCGCCCACCATCGCGCAGCGTCAACTCGGGCAGCCGGGCGACGAGGCGCGCGATATCCGCCGAGGCGACTCGGTTCGATGCCGCCGCTGGCGCGGCCGACGTCTCCTCGCTACCCATGACGGTGGAAAGCATAGGCGCGACGCCCCGGGCACCGGCCAGTGATTTACCGCGCTAGTGGAGCCGAACCGCCGTCCCGCCGGAGCCGGTCGGCGCGAGCCGCGATGCCAGCTGCCTGGTGAGAGCTTCGAGTGCCGGCAGTGCCTGCGTCAGCGCGTCGGCTTCGGCCGGCGAGAGTCGCTCCGCGCACTCCGACACGATCGCTGTGCGTCGCTCCCGGAGGCGTTCGGCGACCCGTAGGCCGTCGGCCGTGGCCTCCAACGACGCGGTGCGCAGGTCGGTCGGGTCGGGCACGCGCCGGAGGAGACCGGCCGTGTCGAGGTGGCCGATCACGCGGGACAGCATGGTGGGATTGATCTGTTCGAGATCGGCCAGTCGTGCGATCGAGATGGGCCCCCGTGAGGCAACGAGGCCGAGCACGGATGCCTGGGTCGGCGTGAGACCCTCGCCGGTCGCCGATGCGTTGAGCTGGCGGGCGAGCCGTCCCACGACCCGGCGCAGTCTCGTCACCGTCTCCGCGTCCACTGTCCACCGCCCTTGTGCCGTGCGTCGATCGTTCCGGTGATCCACCGCCGCTATGCGTCCACCGTCACGATAGGCGCGTTACATCCGGCGCATGATCGTTGCTTGCCGGCAAGCAGTGTAACCTGCCCGATGTGGCAATCGATCGTTCGATGACCCAGCAGTCGGGCAACGGCCGCCACGAACCTACCCTCGCGCTCGAACCGAGCCCGCACCGGCGCGCGATCTTCGCCATTGTCTCGGTCGGGATGCTGATGGCGTCGATCGACCAGACCATCGTCGCCACCGCGCTGCCCGCACTGCAACGCGACTTGCACACGCAGATCAACTGGGCCTCGTGGATCATCACCGTGTACGCGCTCGGTCGCGTCCTGGTGCTTCCGCTGGCCGGCCGGTTGAGTGACCAGTACGGTCGCCGCACCGTCTTTCTGCTGGCCATCGTGGTGTTCACCGCCGCGTCGTTGTGCTGTGGGCTCGTGGACAACATCACCTGGTTGATCGTGCTGCGCGCGGTGCAGGCCATCGGCGGCGCGACCTTCATGCCCTCGGCGACCGGGATGGTCGCGGACTCGTTCGGGCCGGGCCGCGACCGCGCGGTCAGCATGTTCACGAGCATCAACCCGATCGGCGGGATCATCGGGCCGGTGCTCGGCGGCGCCTTCGTCGCGTACTGGTCGTGGCGCGGCATCTTTCTGGTCAACGTACCGATCGGGATCGTGCTCATCGGCTTTGCGATCAAGTACATCCCGCGCAACGACAGCTCGTCGGCCCGGGCCAAGTTGGACGTGACCGGAATGGTGACGCTCGGTGTCGCGATCCTCGCGAGCATGCTCGGCATCTCGTATCTCGGTGGCCATGACTCCAGTCTCACCAGCGCGCGGCTGCTGGTGCCGATCGCCATGGCAGTCGTGGCCTTCGTCGCGTTCGTGTGGAACACCCGGCGCAGCGCCACGCCGTTCATCCCGCCGAAACTGTTGCACGGCAGCGGTTTCGCGGTCATGAACATCATCAACTTCCTGTACGGCTCGGCCGCGTTCGGTTTCGCCGCCCTCGTCCCGCTCTACGCGACACAGCGGTTCGGTATCCGTACGCTCGAGTCCGGCACGCTGCTGAGTGCTCGGGCCATCGGCATCATCGTCGCGTCCACGATCGCCACGATGATGTTGCGCCGCACCGGCTACCGCTGGCCGATGGCCGTCGGCTTCAGCATCACGGCCGGCGGCCTGCTCGCGATGGCCGCGAGCCCGATCGACCTGTCGCCGTATGCGTGGCTGGCGTGGGCGGCGGCGCTGACCGGCCTGGGCATGGGCGTCGCGTCTCCGGCCACGAACAATGCCTCGCTGCAGCTTGCGCCGGAGCATGTCGCGGCGATCGCGGGCCTGCGCGGCATGTTCCGGCAGGCCGGATCGATCACCGCGGTATCGGTGACCACGGCGATCCTCGCGCGCAGCGCCGATCCGGGTCTCACCCAGGGCATCATCTTCGCCGTCTTCGCGGTTGTCATGCTGTGCACGCTGCCGTTCATGCGACTGGTCCCGGAGTATCGCGGCGGCTGGTAGCGGGAGTGTCGTCCCGGTGGGGCACACTGCCCCGGTGCCATTACAGAATCGCGTCCTGCCGACCGGCGAGATCGTCGCGAGCCCGGCCCGTGGCGGCCTGATGGGCAATCGCGGTTGCCTGCACGGCCAGGGCCGCACGCTGGGCGTTACGCGCTGGCGGTCGATGCTCTGGATCTGCTGCACGCTGACCTGGCGCGACCGGCGGCGCGACGTGATGCCGCCCGGCCGGTGGACCGCGCTGTTCTTCCTGGACGAGGCGACGTCGCTGGCGGCCGGCCATCGTCCGTGCGCTTACTGCCGGCGCGAGGACTATCTGGATTACGCCCACGCCTGGTGGCGGGCCGAGGGTGGCTCGCGTCGCCCCTGGGCCGTGGAGATGGACAATCGCCTCCACCACGAGCGGGTGCGCCGCACGCGTGAGCAGATCACCCGCCGGGTGCGCTTCGGGGATCTGCCGGCGGGCGCGATGATCGCACGTGACGGCGGGTCCGCGCTCGTCGTGCCGGGCGCGGTCCGCACCTGGTCATTCGACGGGTACGGCGAACCGCAAGCGCTCGCCGCCGGCGAGGTGGTCGAGGTGCGTACGCCACCGGCAACGCTCGGTGCCCTGGCCCAGGGTTACCGGCCCTGGGTGCATCCGTCGGCCGTCGACCGATGCGGCGATGCGGGTCTCGTCCGCTGGTGACCGAGGGGAGGGAGCCGTCCGGTTGCCGTACCGCCGGAAGGGTTTAAACGGTGCGACCGGCGGCGCGCAGGGCGTGCCACCGCTCGACGATCTGCGGCATTTCGGCCAGCAGGAAAGCGAAGAAGGACTTCGTCTCGGTCAGGCGAACGCCGGCCGGCGTCTGTGCCCCGACGGCGACGATGCCATCGGTCAGCGTGGCGATGAACTGATTCAGGAGCCGGTCACGGCTCGCCGACACGCGATACCAGACGTCGTTGTTGACGCGATAGATGTCGTGCCGTGTGCCGGGGTCCCGCTCCCGGCTGGCCAAGGTGACCTGTTCCAGGTAGCGGATCGCCCCGCTGATGGCGGCCGGGCTCGCCTGCAGCGCCGTGGCGAGCTCCGCGGCGGTCTGCCGCCCGGAGTCCGCGGCGAGCAAGGCGGCGAACACCCGAGCGGCCATGCGCGGCATGCCGCCGTCGACGAGGGCCGTCGCGAAGCGCTCGATGAACATCCGCGCGGCCGCGTCGTCACGCGGTGTCTCATTCGTCACGATGACGAGTATACGACATTCTGAAGTTTCACACAGTTATGAACGCAGTGTACGCTGACCGGCATGACCTCACGCCCAGCAGACGTCGCCGGCGCGGCCATCGTCGTCGAGGGGCTGACCAAGCGCTTCGGGCCGACCACCGCGCTGGACGGTCTTGACCTGCACGTCGCGACCGGTGACGTGCACGGATTCCTCGGGCCCAACGGTGCCGGAAAGTCGACCACGCTGCGCATATTGCTCGGCCTGATGCGCGCCGACGGCGGCGATGTGCGGCTCCTCGACGGCGACCCCTGGCGCGACGTCGCGGCGCTGCACCGCCGGCTCGCTTACGTTCCGGGCGACGTCTCGCTCTGGCCGAACCTGTCCGGCGGCGAGGCGATCGACCTGCTCGGCCGCCTGCGCGGCGGCGTCGACACCAAGCGGCGCGATGCCCTCCTCGACCGGTTCGATCTCGACCCGCGCAAGAAGGCGCGGACGTATTCGAAGGGCAACCGGCAGAAGGTCGCGCTCGTCGCGGCGCTGGCATCCGATGTGGAGCTGCTTCTGCTCGACGAACCGACCTCCGGCCTCGACCCGCTGATGGAAGAGATCTTCCGGGAGTGCATCGTGGACGAGAAACGTCGCGGCCGTACGGTGCTCCTGTCGAGTCACATCCTGGCCGAGGTCGAGGCGCTGTGCGACCGCGTGTCGATCATCCGCGCCGGCCGCACCGTCGAAACCGGCACGCTCGCCGACCTCCGGCACCTGACCCGTACGTCGGTCCACGCCGACCTTGCCGCGGCGGTGCCGGCCGAGTTGCCGTCGATGCCCGGTGTGCACGACGCCATCGTCGACGGGACCCAGGTGACCTGCGAGGTGGACACCGAGCGTCTGGACACCGTGTTACGGCTGATCACCGCTGTCGGCGTACGGAGCCTGACGTGCCAACCGCCGACGCTCGAACAGCTCTTCCTCCGGCACTACGGCCGCGACGCCGCCGACACACCCGCGGGTGGCGTGGTCGCGTCCGCAGCGGGTGCCCGATGACGGCATACGCGGGCGTGCCGACTCTCGTCAAGCTGATCGGCCGGCGCGACCGGATCCGCCTCGCCGTGTGGATATACGCCATCGCGGCGCTCATCGCGGCGACCGCGTACTCGTTTCGCGGGCTCTACCACACGGTCGCCGCCCGGGAGGCGTTCGGCGCGTCGATCCGCGCCAACGCGACGCTGCTCGCACTGGACGGGCCCTTGTTCGACTCGTCGTCGACCGGCGGCCTGACCGCGTGGCGGTTCGCCGGATTCGCCGCGGTCATCGCCGCCATGGCCAGCGTCTTCACGGTCATCCGGCACACGCGCGCCGAAGAGGAATCCGGCCGGCTCGAACTCGTCGGGGCCGGCGTGGTCGGCCGGTTCGCGTCGATCACCGCCGCGCTGTCCGTCGCCGCCGGCCTGAACGTGGCCGCTGGCGCGCTGGTCGCCGTCGTCATGGTCGTCCTTGGCACCCCCGCCGCCGGTTCCATCGCGCTCGGTGCCGGCATCGCCGGAGCCGGCATCGCGTTCGCCGGCATCGCCGCGGTCTGCGCCCAGTTCACCGAGGGTTCGCGACCGGCGATCGGCGCCGCGCTGTCGATCCTCGCGGTCACCTTCGTCTTCCGGGCGGCCGGCGACGCGTCCCACCGGGGCGGCGTTTCGTGGCTGTCGTGGCTGTCGCCGATCGGGTGGGCCCAACAGATCCGGCCTTACGCGAACGAGCGGTGGTGGGTTCTGGCGTTGAGCCCCGGCCTCGGAATCGTGGCGGCGATGTGTGCCTACGCGCTTGTCGGCCGCCGCGATGTGGGCGCGGGGCTCCGGCCGGCACGGCTCGG
>DATCXD010000424.1:0-2432 GCA_036566005.1 Micromonosporaceae bacterium
GCAGAAACGCACTGCCGTCGCGCGTGGGCTCGCGCTGCGCGGCGACGTCGTGTTGGCTGACGAGGTCACGAGCGACCTCGATGCGCGCAACCGCCGACAAGTGCTCGATCTGCTGCACGCCGAGGCCGTACGGGGCGCCGCGGTGGTCTTAGCCACGCGCGACTCCGAAGCGGTCGCCGGCTGCGACGCGGAACTGCGTTTGATCGACGGCCGGGGCGAGATGGTACGCCTCGGATGAGTGTTTGCCACCTATTTTCTTCTTACTCCCTTTGATAGCGCACTGCGTGGCATGTGTACTACGCTCCGACACGTTGTGCCGCGCATTTGCGGCCACACCCGCATTACGCGGGGCTTTTGCAGAGGATTGGCAGACATGGCAGTAGGCACGGTTAAGTGGTTCAACGCTGAGAAGGGCTTCGGCTTCATCACGCCGGACGACGGCGGAGCCGACGTATTCGCACACTTCTCGGCGATCGCGACGAGCGGCTACCGCTCCCTCGACGAGAACCAGCGCGTGGAATTCGAGATCGCGCAGGGACAGAAGGGACCGCAGGCGGCCAACATCCGTCCGGTCTGACACCACGATTACGAGCCATCAGGCGGCCCGCACCACGATTGGTGCGGGCCGTGCTGTGTCTCGGGCTGTGCTGTGCCTCGGACCGTGCTGTGTCTCGGGCTGGATGCTCGCCCTCGCAGGTGGGCGTTGGCGGAAATCGGACATTGGCGCGCGGCGGTCCTTTGTTCGTGCACCTACGGCTCTGCTGGCGTTGATGCGCGCAGAGTCGTAGGCGATCGAACGACGGTCCAGCGCTCCGGCCGGTTTTCCACAGGTCGGCCGGTTTTCCACAGGTCGGCCGGTTATCCCCAGCTTGACGTGCGGGTGGTTGCCGAGATTCGGCCGGCCGCGTTGGCTCGGCGTATGTCATCAACGCGCGTGTCATCAACGACGGCGGCGTGGCCGCCCGATCTCGCCGGTCGGCTGCCGGATTACGTCACCGCGCTGAGGCGCGAGCCGACCTCAGCCAGCGAGATCTGGCGGCTCGCTCGGGCGTACCGGCGTCGACCATCGCGCGGCTTGAGTCGGGCGCGACTACCGATCCGCGACTGTCGACGATGGCCAGGCTGGCGGCGGCCGCGGGTCACCGCCTGGTTATCGCTGACGACGACGATGAGCTACTGACGCCCGAGCCCGAGTTGCGTAGCCGTTGTCGCGACCTCGGCGGCCGTCGCCTGCCAGCGCACCTCGATGTCGCGCCGGCGATCGAGGATTCGTTGCGGCCATGGTGGGTGCCGAAGCGAGGGGACTTCACCTTCATCCGCAACCGGCGCCGGCGCGACGAGGTGAGAGCTGAGCGATGCGACATCGTCGACCGACACCTGGCCACCCGCTACCTGACCATCCGCGACCTGACCATCCGCGACCGACCAGATCGGGAGTGAAGCGGTCTGTTTCGGCGAGCGCGACTTGGATAGGCTCCCCCGGGACAGCTGGCGGACGTTGTGCACCCCGAGGAGATTGCCATGAACGACTTTCCGGCGCAGACCGATGCGACGACGGCGGCCGACGCCACCGAGGTGCAGCCCGCCGACGAGCACCCAGGTGACGGCGAGGCCCACGTCGATGCCCATGTCGACGGCACCCCGATGGACTCCGACGCGGACGAGGCAGCTGCCGTCGGGGCAGCTGCGGTCGTCGGCAACGGCGTCTACCAGTCCGCCGGCAGTGGCTTCAACGGCGCCGCGGATCGGGTGAACGAACGGTTCCACGAGATGGCCGGCCGTGCCGGCGAGGCAATCGCGCAGGCAACCGACGAGGCCGGCGAACGGATCTCGGGCGCAACACAGGCCGCGGTGACCCGGATCCGCAACAACGCCTCGCTGCCGGCCGGTCGGGGCACGACCACGATCGCGAACGAGGTGGTCGAGAAGATCGCCGGCATCGCCGCGCGCGATGTGCCCGGCGTCTACGACCTCGGCGGCGACACCGTCCGCCTGCTCTCATCGGTGCGCGAGAAGCTGCACATCGGCGACGAGAGCAAGACACAGGGCATCGCGGTCAAGCTCAACGGCAAAGAGGCCGAACTTTCGATCACGATCGTGCTCGAGTACGGCTTCGTCGTGTCGTCGGTGACGGACACCGTCCGCGAGAAGACGATCAGCGCGGTCGAGACGCTGCTCGGCCTGGACGTCACCAACGTCGACATTCTGGTCGACGACATCCACGTCGACCAGGATGGTCCGGTCGGCGACGACGCCGGCCGCGCCGCCGGTTATTCGAGCGGCACCCAGGGGATCACGGTCGGCGGCTGACGATGGCGTTCACCGTCGCGATTACCGGAGGAGCGCGCGGCATCGGGCTCGCAACCGCGCGCGCGTTCGCCGGCGCCGGCGCGAAGGTGGCGATCGGCGACGTGGATGACGAGGCGGCCGCC
>DATCXD010000438.1:0-3670 GCA_036566005.1 Micromonosporaceae bacterium
CGGCGGCAGGTGGCGCAGGGCGGCCGCGACGAGCAGGTACGACGCGATGGAGCCGCCGACCACGAGGTAGATCGCGAGGAGCCACACCGGCACGCCGTGCGACGTGTGCCCGAGCACCGCGACCGGGAACGCGCCACCGGACCGGAACGTCGCGAGGATGAGCCCGGCGAGCGCCGAGATGCCGAACGCCCACCACGTCAACGACACCGTGTCACGTTGCGCGACGCCACGTGCGCCGAGCACGTAGTAGAAGCACAACAGCCCGGCCGCGACGAGGCCGGCGATGACGCCGATCGTGTCGAGGCGCAGATCGGCCTGCCAGAACTGGGTGATGCAGGCGAGGCCGGCGATGTTCATCGCGAGCCCGTACCAGAGCCTCGACTTGACCTGTTGCCGTTGGCCGAAGCGCGCCCACAGCGCGACGAGCAGCGGCGCCATGTATTCGAAGAGCAGCGCGATGCCGACCGGCAGGCGGCTGATCGATACGAAGTAGAGCATGGGTACGAAAAAGAAGCCGGCCAACCCGTACGTGATGAGCAGCGGTAACTCGTCGCGCCGGACACGCAGGCGGCGCACTCCCGGGCGGGTTGCCATCACGATCACGGTCAACCCGGTCCACGCGCCCACCGCGCGTAGCAAGGTGAGCCGGGAGGCGTCCACTCCGGCCTCGAGGATCAGCTTGGAGACGGTGCCATTGATGGCGAAGAGCACGCCGGAGACCACCACCATGACGACGCCGAGCGCCGGGTGGACGGTGGTGCGGGCGCGGGTCGCCGTCGCGGTCACATCGGGAGGTTAGCCGAGGTCGCCCACGATCCGTGAAAGCACCCGAGCCGTATTGACCGGTTACCGTCAGTCGAGGAGTTCGCCGGCCGGCAACGTAAGGAACTCGACGAATTCGTCGCTCAGCGCGACCTGTTCGAAGAGCCGCTGCGCATCGTCGTAGCGGCCGTTGTCGAACGCCTGATCGCCGATCGCCGTGCGGATCTTGGCCAGCTCTTCGTGCTCGATGCCGCGCACGTAGTCGGCGGTGATCACGGTGCCCTCAGCGGTCCGTACGCCGTCGTGGATCCATTGCCAGATCTGCGAACGGCTGATCTCCGCCGTGGCCGCGTCCTCCATCAGGTCGAAGATCGCGACCGCGCCGACGCCCCGTAGCCAAGATTCGAGGTATTGCAGGCTGACGCTGACGTTGTTGCGCAGGCCGGCCTCGGTGACGCGGCCGGGCGTGTCGGCGATCGCCAGCAGGTCCGCGGCGGTCACCGTCACATCGGGCCGTTGCCGGTCGAGCTGGTTGGATCGGCCGCCGAGCCTCGCGTCAAAGGCTTCCAGGGCAATGGGTACGAGATCTGGATGCGCGACCCACGATCCGTCGAATCCGTCGGCCGCCTCGCGCTGCTTGTCGGCTCGGACCGCGGCGAGCGCCCGCTCGTTGACCTCGGGATTGCGCCGGTTGGGGATGAACGCCGACATGCCACCGATCGCGTACGCCCCGCGGGCATGACATGTCTTCACCAGCAACTCGGTGTAGCTGCGCATGAACGGCACCGTCATCGTCACCTGTGTACGGTCCGGAAGTGGGGCGGAGACGCTGGTGCCTCGTAGTTTCTTGATCACCGAGAAGATATAGTCCCACCGGCCCGCGTTCAGACCGGCCACGTGCTCGCGCAGCTCGTAGAGGATCTCGTCCATTTCGAACGCGGCCAGTACGGTCTCGATGAGTACGGTCGCGCGAATCGTGCCCCGGGGCAGCCCGAGCTGGTCCTGCGCCGTGTTGAACACATCGTTCCACAATCGCGCTTCCCGGTGGCTTTCGAGCTTGGGCAGATAGAAGTACGGCCCGATGCCGGCCGCGATGGCCGCGCGGGCGCTGACCGCAAGGTAGGCCGCCGCGTCGAAGAGTGCCCCGGAGACCGGTTCGCCGTCGACGAGGACGTGCTTTTCCATGAGGTGCCAGCCCCGGGGGCGTACGACGAGCGTGGCGACCTCGTCATTCAGCGCGTAGTGCTTCCCGTCGGGATTGGTGAAATCGAGCGTCCGCCGCAGCGCCGCCAGCAGGTTGACCTGTCCCGCGACCATGTTGTCGAAGGAGGGAGTGTTGCTGTCCTCGAAGTCGGCCATGAAGACCTTCGCACCGGAGTTGAGCGCGTTGATCACGGTCTTGCGGTCGGTCGGTCCGGTGAGTTCGACCCGACGGTCGACGAGGCCGGGCGCGACCGGCGCGACCGTCCAGGAACTCTCGCGGATCTGCCGCGTCTCGGGGAGAAAGTCGGGGGTGGCGCCGTTCGCGAGCGCGACGGCACGCACCGCACGTCGGTTCATTAAGTCCCGGCGTACCGGCTCGAATTCGCGGTGTAACCGCGCGATGAGGGCCAGCGCTTCGTCGCCGAGGGCCCGGCGAAGCTCGTCCGGCTCGCGTCCTGGCGTCGTCAGGTCGGCGGCAGCGTCAACGCCCACGATCGTGCTCCTTCGCTTCGCGGCTGAACGTCTCATCGCAACCTTGGCCGGTCGGCCGTTGGGCCGGCACCGCGGTGCGATTCGCGGAGGGAACAGCGTGTCCGCCAGCCCCTCGGCCACGCTATCGTGCCCGTAGGTCATCGCAAACCTCCGGGCGTGCGGAGCCCGGCGGCGATGGCGTCGACGACAGCGGCCCGTACCCGCGATTGATCGGTCCGAGGGTGACGAAAGGACGAACATGCGGCATGGGCGACTGTCGTGGTTGGCACCGCGGGACCTGACCGTCGCGCAGCGCGAGGTATACGACTCCATCGTCCGCAGCCCCCGTGCGAATGGGCCGAGGGCGACTTCGTTGTCGGACGCGGATGGTCGGTTGCACGGCCCGTTCAACGCGATGCTCTTCAGCCCGGCACTCGGAAATTCGCTGCAGGACCTGGGGGCCAGCATCCGCTATCGGACGACCATGCCAGACCGGCTGCGCGAGATCGCGATCCTCGAGGTGGCCCGGCACATGCGCTCCGGCTTCGAGTGGCACGCGCACGCGGTCGCGGGTCGGCGCGCCGGACTGACCGACCGGGATATCGACGGTATTCGACACGGAGTGCCAGGCGACGGTTTGAGCACGGCCGAGCGTCTCGGCATCGATGTGGTCGGGATGCTCATGACGACGGGCGATCTCGCCGATGACGTGTTCGAACGGGCGCGGCAGGAGTTCGGCGACGTCATCCTGACCGAACTGCTGACGCTGGTCGGCTACTACCGCTTGCTGGCCGTACAGATGCGCGTGTGGCGGACGCCGCTGCCGGACGGCGTGGCAGATGTCTTCGGTCCGGATCCGCAACGATCGCAGCCATAGGCGTCGGTCCGACGCGATGTGGGTCGGATCCATCCGGAATTTGGCTCTCCGGTGGGCTCGGCTGGGCTGGCATCGGTTCACGCAGGACGCCCTGACCTCAAGTCGGGCATCGCTGTCTGCGCGCCTCGCCCCGCCTCAGGCCCGAACGTCGCGAACCGGACGTCTGGCCCGCGATGGATCGATCGCCGGCTCGGCCCGCGCTGTGGTGCGCCCGGATCCGGCGGTACGGGTTGGTCGCAGCGCGCGGATGCGGCTCGATCGGCGGCTTCATGGGCGATCTCAGGGCGACTTCAGGCGACCTCAGGCGACTCCACGGGCGTCTTCACCGGCGTTCTGAGGCGTAGCGGCGGCCCCCGC
>DATCXD010000446.1:0-2830 GCA_036566005.1 Micromonosporaceae bacterium
CCGGGCCGCGGTCCGGCGGCGGCCCGGCCCGTTCAAGATCACGATCCGGCGGTACGGGCAAGGCCGCGGCGCAGCCAGCCGACGACGCGCCGCGTGATGCGGACACGCCGAAGCCGACCGGGCGGCGGCGCTCGACCATGCCGTTGATCGAGATCGCGCGGGCCGCCGGCAAGGATGAGGCACTGGCCGGCCTGGAACGCTGGAAGGCGCGCCACCCGGATGTGTGGGTCCAACTCGAGCCGGCCGACGTGCTGGTCGACTCGATGCGCGGCCGGAGCAGCACGTGGACCCGGATCCGCATCAACCTGCGGCACGTGCCGGCCGACCAGCGACCGCCGCAGGAGCCGCTGGAGGTCGACTTCGATCCCTGGGCCGGTCTCGACGTCGAGGCGTTCCGGCGCGGTCAGCGGACATGATCGCCGCCGGGCCCGTTACGTGTGCGTCGCGCGATCCCGGGTCACGCGGAATGTGAAGTATTCGACGGGCACGCCGTCGCGTTCGCCGGCGAGGCTCGCCACGACAGTGGCGTCGAAGCCGTTGCCGGCGATCAGGTGCCGCAGGTAGGCGATGTCGCCCGACGTACCGAACGCGATCAGCATGCGGCCGGCCGGTGTCAGATGGCGCCGCGCCTGGGCGAAGAACTCGGTCATGGCGCGGTAGTTCGTGTCGGTCGAGGCGAGTTCGCGCACATCACGGGGCGTGAACCATCGATACGGCGGGTCGAAGACGATGAGGTCGAAGACACCGTCGACCCCGGCGAATACGTCGCTCTCCCGTACGTCGACCAGGTCGGCCACCCCGTTGCGCTCGGCGTTGGCCCGGGCCGCGTCCAACGCGTACGGGTTCACGTCCACGGCGACGACGCGCGCGCCGTTGGTCGCGGCCAGGATCCCGTTGACTCCGCTGCCGGTGCCCATGTCGAGCACCCGCTCGCCCGGGCGCGCTTCGGCGAGCACGGCCTCGCCGAGCAGATGAGACACCGGGAAGATCGGCTGCACCTCGGCCGGGATCACCAGCGTGAGGCCGAGGTAGTCGAACGTGCGAACCGGCTCGGCGGCCGCGAGCGCGGCGCCCTCGGACAGTGCCCGCTCGTGCCACCACCGGATGCGCTCTACGTCGGCGACATCCATCATCGGCTGATAGTCGGTCACGCCACGCTCCCTCGGTCGTGACCCGGCGATGTCTTGACTCACGATGTCCCCGTTTCGCGACGTTTCGGCGTTCGCGTTTCGGCGTTCGCCGATATAGAGCAGATGACCGCCCAGGCCGAGGAGGCCCGGGTCGTCGGCCGTGTCGATCAGTAGCTCCAGCGCGGCGGTGTACGCGTCGGGATCGCTCAACCGCATCTGGGCCAGAGCCGACTCGATGCCGTTGGCGAACCCGTGCGTAGACACGAACGTACGGGTCGCGAAACCGTACGACTCGAAGAACGGCACCACCTCGGCTGGCCGTACGCCGTACCCCTGGGTGAATCGGCCCGGCACGTCATTGGTGAACACGCCGTGGTCGCGAAGGGCGGCCACGAACGCCGGGTCCGCCACGTGACGGCGCTCGTCGGCGAGCCAGATCGTCCGGCGGACGAAGGCGAGCCACGGCATGAGCGCGACGAAGATGACACCGCCGGGACGTACGACCCGGGCCGCCTCGCGGGCGGCCCGGTTCCGGTCGCTCGGGTCGGTCAGGTGGTAGAACGGCCCGAGCGACAGCACCGCGTCGAACGACCGGTCGGGCCAACGCGACAGGTCGCGCGCATCCGCCTCGGTAATCTCGTCGATCGCACCCGCGCGGGCCGTGCCATCGGCTACGCGGGACCGGGCAATGTCGAGGAGTTCGGAGGAGATATCGGCGAGCGTGACCCGTAGCCGCGGTCCGCCAGCCAGATTGCATAACGGCCGGGCCCACCGCCGACGTCGAGGATCCGACCGGACGCCGGCAGGTGCCGGGCGAGCATCGCCGCTGTCACTTCGAACTCGACGACGCCCTCGTCCCGTTCGAGCCGTTGCCACTCGCGGTCGCGGAACGTGGCGTAATAAGCGCCAACGGCTGTCGTGTCCACATCTGGCCCCCGTACCCGGTATTAGCCGCCGAGCTTAGGCGCCGCCGTCGCCAAGTTCCGCCCCAATTTCCGGCCGCGGCCGGCTTCCCGCAGCGCAGCGGCAGTGGGCTCACATCGCGCACGCGCTGTGGGGTGGCCTGCTCATGGCGCTCGGGCCCTATCTGGGATCGAGCCGATCGCGACGCGCGCCACTACGCTGGCCGAGTGGACGCCCCGGCCGGTTCGGACCTCATCGGCGTCGCGCGGGCAACGGCCGAGCGCCTGTTGGCGCAGGCGATGCCGCGACGTTGGCAGCATGTCCGCGCGGTGGGCCAGAAGGCGGAGCGGATCGCGCCAGCGTTCTCGGCCCCCGACGCTGCCACCCTGGCCGCCGCGGCCTGGTTGCATGACATCGGTTACGCCCCCGACCTCGTCGACACCGGCTTCCATCCGATCGACGGTGCCCGGTGGCTGCGGTCCCGTGGCGCCGATCCGAGGATTGCGGTGCTGGTAGCGAACCATTCGTGCGCGCTCATCGAGGCGGCCGAGCGCGGACTGGACCGGATGCTCGCGGACGAATTTCCGGCGGAGCCGTCGGCCATGGCCGACGCTCTCATCTACTGCGATCTCACCACCGGGCCGGATGGTCGCTCGCTGACCGTCGAGGACCGGCTCGCCGAGATCCGTGCCCGGTACGGCGCCGGCTCCGTAGTTGCCCGCTTCGTCGAACGGGCCGAGAAAGATCTGGTCTCAGCCGTACGGCGAACGCAGCGGCGCCTCGCCGCGCATGGTGCC
>DATCXD010000457.1:0-2057 GCA_036566005.1 Micromonosporaceae bacterium
CGCGCCCGCCCGCTCCAATGCACTCGTCACGCGGTACAGCAGGCCGGGCATATCCGACGCGCGCAACTCGACGACCGCCGCGTCGGTCGCGTCCGCGTGCCAGCTGACCACGGGCTCCGTGAGCGTCGTGCGCCGACCGCCGTTGGACGACGCCCGACTCGCGGCCACGCGGGCCAACCGGTCCGCGCCCAGCCCGCCGGTCGCGGCCTGTCGAAGATCAACCGCTAGACGGGTACGGTCCGGAGCCTGACCGAATCGCGGTGCGACGGCCACGCGTACGACCGCCTTCGGTCCCGTCGTCCAGGTGTCCGCGGTGACCACGTCGAG
Organism: Micromonosporaceae bacterium; assembly: GCA_036566005.1. Taxonomy (GTDB): domain Bacteria; phylum Actinomycetota; class Actinomycetes; order Mycobacteriales; family Micromonosporaceae; genus DASQPR01. Next base: position 328 of record DATCXD010000457.1, read on the forward strand.
TCGATGCAGCGCGAGAACACCGGCGACGGCCGCGAGGAGCCCACGACGATCGGGCGCGGCCACGGTCACCTCGTCGTCGGTGATCTGTACGGCCGGCAGCGGTCCTTCGGGTACCGCCCGCTTCTCGTACGGTTCGTCGGGCAGCGTGCCGTCGGCGAGCCGGCGCTTGACGTGACCGGCGAGTTCGCCGATCAGACGGGTCTTCCAACTCGACGTCGCGCTCGGGCTGGCCGCCTTCGCATCGGCCAGGCACAACGCGTGCAGCAAATCGAGTGTCGCGGTGTCGCCGACCGCGTCCGCGACGCCGGTCACCGTCACCGGATCCGTGACATCCCGCCGGGTCGCGACGGTCGGCAGCAGCAGATGCAGCCGTACCAGGGTCGCGATCGTCTGCGCGTCGGCGTCGTCGAATCCGAGCCGCGCGGCGATGCCGGCCGCGATCGGGGCGCCAATGGCCGCATGATCATCACCGGACTCGCCCGTGGCGAGGCCCTTGCCCACGTCGTGCAGCAGGGCGGCGACCAGCAGAAGATCCGGGCGCGATACCCGACGGAGGTAGGCACACGCCTCCACGACCGCCTGCACGGCGTGCCGGTCCACGGTGAAGACGTGGATCGGATGGTGCTGCGGCAGGCCGCGCAACCGGTTCCACTCCGGCAGCCAGACGCCGACCAGCCCGTAGCGGTCGCACGCCTCCCACGCCGGCAGCAGGTCGGCGCCGGTGCCCAACAGGGTCACGAACGCCCGCCGTGCGCCGGCCGGCCACTGGCGATCGGGCGGCGCCGGCATCGGCTCCGCGAACCGGGCCAGCCATTCCAGCGTGCCGCGAGCAATCGGCAGGCCCGATGTCGCCGAGGCGGCGGCCACGCGCAGCGACAGGCTGGGGTCCGGCTTCGGTCCGACGGCGGTCCGGGCGAGCACGGCCTCTCCGTCGTAGGCGACGACGTCGCGGGCGATCGGCGTGCGCGACGGCCGGCTGGATCGATTCGGCGCGTCGTGCCAACGGTCGACCGCACGCCATGCGTCATCGACGGCGTACGCGATCGTCCGGGCGTCGGTGGACACCCGGCGCAGCAGGGCATCGCCGTCACACAATTCCAACTGGCTCGCGACCGCGTCGCGTTCCTGCGCGCGGACCCGGTCCAGACGCCGGCGGATGGTCAGGTGCAACGCGTCGCGTACGTCGAGCATGCGGCGGTGGGCGGCGCGGACCGGCGGCCGGTAGGCGTCCGTGATGCCCAGCGCGCCGATCGCGTGCAGGAGTTGGACATCGCGCAGGCCGCCGCGCGACTCCTTCAGGTCGCCCTCCAGCAGATACGCGAGGTCGCCGTGGCGCGTGACCCGCTCGTCCACGGCGGTACGCAGCCGGACGAGCGCGCGGCCGGCCGTACGTCGCCACTGGTCGTACGCGGCCGACCGCAGTTCGGCGGCAAGCCGCGGATCGCCGGCGATGTAGCGCGTGTCGAGCAGCGCGAGCGCAACGCGTACGTCGTCGATCGCGACCGACAGCGCTTCCGGAACCGTACGCACGGAGTGGTCGAGCGCGATGCGCGCGTCCCAGATCGGATACCAGATCCGGTCCGCGATCGCGGTCACCGCCGCATCGCGGTGGAGCAGCAGGAGATCCAGATCGCCGTACGGCGAGCATTCGCGGCGCCCGAGCCCGCCGGTCGCGACGAGCGCGACGCCCAGGACGCGCGACTCGCCGACCCGGTCCGGTGGCGGCCGCG
>DATCXD010000483.1:0-2209 GCA_036566005.1 Micromonosporaceae bacterium
GCAGTCGGTCTACCTCGACATCGGCGACCTCGACGGACTGTTGCGGACCAGCCGGGCCGGTCGAGCGATGGGTTTCCGGGGACGCGCCGCCGTACATCCGCGACAGATCCCGGTCATTCACGAGGCTTATCGGCCGACCGAGCAGGAAGTGACCGACGCCGTAGCGGTTCTGGACGCGCTCGCCCACGCCCGGCAACGCGGTCTCGGCGTGGTGGCGCTGTCGAACGGTCACATGGTCGACGAGGCTCTCCGGCGGCGCGCCGAGGACATCGTCGCGACGGCGGCAATCCTCGACCGTCACCCGTAGGCGTGCAACGGTGAGCCGGTGACGAGCGGCTAAAGGCGCTGTTCGCGCTCGCACCACCAGCTCGTACGGCCACCGACCGTGCCCCGAGCCATCGGCGCGCTGTCCCGAGGGCACAGCGCACCGGGCTTTCGGAACGGGACGAGTGTCAAGGCGTGCACTCCGCCGTGGCGGGTCGCGGTCGCGATCGCGCGTCGTGTCGCTGTCAGCAACCGATCCACGTCGGCGCCGGGCAGGTCGTTGACGCGTCGCGCGGGATGGACGCGAGCACGCCACAGGATCTCGTCCGCGAGCAGGTTGCCGATGCCGGCGATCGCCTGCTGGTCGAGCAGGCGCGCCTTGACCGGAGCCGTACCGCGTGTGAGCGCGGCGCGAAACTGTGCCGGCGTGATCGAGGCGGCGTCCGGACCGAGGGTCTCGATCGGTGGCATCAGGCGAACACGGCCGAGGCGGCGCGGGTCGACGAGCATGAGCGTGCCGCCGTCGGTGAAGCTGACCGAGAACCGCGACCATCGGTAGTCGCCCGGCGCCCGACCACGTTCCCAGTAGTCGCCGCCGTCGACCTCCGTACCGTCCGCGTCGGCAACCACGATCTTGCCGGACATCCCCAGATGGATGCCGAGCGTCGGGCCGTCCGCGCGGGACCGGCCGGTGCCGGTCGTATCGCACCACATGGTCTTGCCCTGGCGATGTACGGCGGTGAGCCGGCGGCCGACCAGCGCGTCACGTATCTCGCCGGGGTGATGGGGCCGGCACACGTACGTGTCGGAGTCGTCCACCGTGACGATGCGCCGCCCGAGACCGGCCCGTTCGATGACCGCGCGGGCCGACTCGACCTCGGGCAACTCAGGCATCGAACGACCCGTGACGCCCGCGAGACAAAAGTGTCATTCCAGCATCCTCTTCGCATCGTCGCGGTCGCGTTCCACGGCGACACGTGAGTCCGCGCGGCCACAACGGACTGTATAACTGTGTTCCCGGCGCTTCCCGCTTGACCGGTGGGGCGTGCCGGTGTGAGCAAGCCGACCGGCGGCATGGTGCACGGTTAACCGCCGCGCACACCTACGGCAGCGATTCCGGGGCAGTAGGATCACAGCGAGAAAATCTCGGCGCCCGGTATATCGCAGCTGCGATATCGGCTGACCGCGACGGTCATAAGCCTGGTGGAGGTCCACGTCCATGGTTCAGATCCGGACCGGTCACGGCATCGGATGAAGCTACCTCCATTCGACTATCGAGCTCCGGAGTCCGTGCCGGAGACCGTTGCGCTGTTGGCCGAGCACGGCGATGACGCCAAGATCCTGGCTGGGGGCCAGAGCCTGTTGCCCATGCTCGCGTTGCGGTTGGCCCGACCCGCGGTGCTGATCGACATCAACCACGTCGACGAGTTGGCCGGCATCAGCGTGAACGGTGGGTTGACGATCGGCGCGCTCACCCGCCACCGGGCGGTCGAGCGTTCGGATGCTGTCGCGGCGACCGCGCCGATGCTGGCCGCCGCCATGCGTTACGTCGGCCACGATGCCATCCGTACCCGCGGCACCCTGGGTGGCAGCGTGGCGCACGCGGATCCGGCCGCCGAAGCGCCCATGGTCATGCGCGTCCTCGGCGGTTCGATCGTGGCGACGAGCGTGCGGGGCCGCCGCACCATCGATGCCGACGCACTGTTCCAGGGGTTTCTGACGACGAGTCTTGAGCCGGACGAGTTGCTCACCGAGATTCACGTGCCCGAAAGCCGCGATCGAAGCGGTTGGTCGGTCAACGAGTTCAGCCGCCGCAGCGGAGACTTTGCCCTGGTCGGGACGGCAATCGTGCTTCAACTCGACGACGCCGGCACGATCGCGGGCGCCCGGATCGGATTGTCCGGCGTCGCCGGCGAACCGGTGCGCGCGGCGACCGCCGAGGCCG
>DATCXD010000693.1:0-11839 GCA_036566005.1 Micromonosporaceae bacterium
GGCCCGACGCCGAGCCGGTCTTACCAGAACTGGCGGACCTGGCCGACCGGCGAGCGCTAGCCGACGTGGCTGTGGCAAGCGACGGGCGAGCGCCAACCGATCTCGGTGTGGCAACAATTCCGTCGACCTCAAGCGGCTCGACGTGGGCCCGCCCGACCAAAGATCACCATCCAGTATCGTGTGCCGATGAATTCCTTCGACCATCCGCTGGGCGAGGCGCACTACGAGGCGTACGTGCCGCACGATGTGGGGCCGGCGATCGATGTGGCCGAGTCCGCCGCCGTCGAACGGCTGGATCTGGTTCCGTACGGTCCGGAGCCACTGGTCGCGTTCGGCGACGCGATCGCAAGGTACGAGTTCATCGTGACCGTTGCGGACGATCTCGCGGCGGCGCTCGGCGGCGCCTGGCGTGACGTGTCGCGGGCTGCGAACGAGCGCGCCGCGCGCTTCCGGACCGCGGTGTATCAGCGCCGTGATCTGTTTGACGCGATTCGCGCGGTTGGGCCGGCCGGACCGGTGGAGCGGCGGTTGCGAGTGGATCTGCTGCGCCGGTTCGAGCACGGTGGTGCGCATCTGGACCCGGCCGGCCGGGACCGGCTTGCCGCGATCAACGCCCGCCTGGCCGAGCTTGCCACGGACTTCATGACAAACCTGCAGGCCGTAAACGCTGCGTCCGGAGTCGCCACCGACGACCCGGCCGGGCTGCCCGCCGCGCTGGTCGAGTCGGCACGCGCGGCCGCGATGACCCGCGGCCTCGACGGGTTCTATGTGCCTTACTCCGATGCCAACGCCACGATCGTGCTGCGCCAGGCCGAGAACCGGCGACTACGTGAGGCGATGTACCGGCTGACCATCGCCCGCGCGGCCGAGTCGAACGGCCCGGTAGTCAGCGAGATCCTCGCACTCCGGCAGGAGCTCGCGGAGCTTCTCGGCTACCCGGACTTCGTACGGCTACAGAGCGCCGGCCGAATGATCACCGATCCGCAGGCGTTCCTGGACGAGCTGGCCGACGCCTACCGACCGCAAGCCGACCACGATCACGCCGAACTGCTCGCCTTCGCCCGCGCCTACACCGGTGACGAAGCGCTGCGGCTGACCCCGGCGGACATTGATGTCCAGGCGGACGGCTTCTATGCCACCAAGTTACGCGAGTCGCGGTCGCTCGCCTCCGCGCAGTCGGTGGTCGTGCCGGTCGAGACCGCCCGGAGCGTCATGCTGGACGCGCTCGCCGAGCTGTACGCGGTCACGTTCACGGCGGCCGAGGCACGCGGATGGCACCCCGACGTCGAGGCGTTCGACCTGCACGACGCGGCCGGCCGACACCTCGCCCGGATCTGGTGCGACTGGTACGTGCGCGGCGGCAAGCAGCCTAGCGGTTGGATGAGCGCGCCCTGGCTAGGCACCACGGGCGGGCCCCACCTCCTGACCGTCGTCACCAACATCCCCCGTACCGGCGCGGCCATCGGCGACCTGCGCATCATGTGGCACGAGTTCGGACACGCGATGCACTTCGCTTTCACCCGGACCCGCTACCGGCTGCGCTCGCCGGACGACGGACCGCTGGATTTCATCGAGGGACCATCGCGGATCATGGAAAACTGGCCGTTGGAGCCGGTGATCCTGCGGCGCATGGATGTCGACGAGAAAGTCGCGGTGGCGGCGCGAGCCCAGCACCAATTCCACATCGCGAGCCGGAAGATGGTCCGCCTGGTCCGTCCAGCGCTCGACCTTGCACTGCACCTCGGCGAGGACGGCCGGTCGGTCAAGCAGCGGTACCTGCCCGTGCCGGTCGACCCGGCGGACGCCACCGCTGCGCAATTCCATCACATCTTCGCCAGCCACTACGGAGCCGGCCACTACGCCTACCAATGGGCCGGTGTGCTGGACGCCAACCTCTTCACCCGGTTCGCTGACGAAGGCGTCCTGAACCCGGCGACCGGCCGCGACTACGCAGAGAAGGTGCTCTCCCCGGGTGCCGAACGCGAACCGGCCGACCTGATCCGTGACTTCCTCGGTCACGACGTACGCCTGGACGCGGCCCTTGCACGCGACGGCGTGCGCTAACTGCAAGCGCCGGAACTCGCGCGTCGGAACCGGAACTACACCATATGTTCGTGTGACACCGACCGGTTCAGGGTCTGCCGTAGCCGACCGGTGTGATCTCGTTATATCGCTTCATGCGGACGACATCGCCGGTCTGGGGGGCGCTCACGACGTACCCCTTGCCGACGTAAATCGTCACGTGTGAGATGCCCGCGAAGTAGAACACCAGGTCGCCGGGCTTCAGGTGCCGGAAGCTGACCGCCGGGATCGAGTGCTTCTGCTGGTATGCGTTGTGCGGCAGACTGACGCCGACCGAGTCCCACGCCCGCATGGTGAGGCCCGAGCAGTCGAACGTATTGGGTCCGGCCGCGCCGAACACGTACCGCTTGCCGATCTGGTCGCACGCCCATTGGGCGGCGCGGCTGCCCGGGTCACCGGTGTAGACGGCGGGGCACGCCGCCAGGCGGAGCGGCCCGGGTGCGACCTTCTGGCCCCAGGCCTTCACCCGCAGTGCATCCAGGCTCTGGATGCTGGCGTTGATCTTCGCCTTCTGGGCCGCAAGCGTCGTGCGCTGCTGGGCCAGCGACGCGACGAGCGCATCGATCGGCTGCTTCTGGGCCTGGTACTTCTTTTCGAGCGCGACCGTGCCGGCGATCTGCTGCTGGCGGTGCGCAGCCATGCGGTCGACCGTGGCGACCATGTCCAGGGCGGCACCGGCCGACGACGAGTTCAGCAGCACGGTCAACGTGCTGGTCGGGCCGGCTTCGTAGAGGCCGGCCGCCACGGGCACGAGCAGCGAGCGGGCGACCTGCACCTGCAGTTCGAGCGGTTGGATCGCGGCCTCGAGCTTGCTGGCCTTCGCCTGCTGCGCGGCAAGCTTGGCCGACACGGCGTCGAAGCTTTCAATGGTGGGTTCGAGCGAGTTCCACTGCTTGTTGATCTGGCTTTCGAGAGCGCTGACGCTCTGGTCCGACGGATTCGGCGTGGGCGACGCGTGGGCGGCGGGCGTCTTCAAGCCAACGCCGACCACGACAGTGGCCGCGATGACGAGCACGCTAAGAGCCGTACGCAAGGGACGTGCCGCACGAAGTCGTACGGCACGCGGCGCATCCGATACCACGGGTGGCGAACTCCTTCTTCCCCAAACGCCTACCGGGTTAGCTGACGGGTTCGGGTCGGGAAGTACGCCCTACCACGGGACTCCAATGTGCTGGGAGTCCAGCGGATTCACCCCAATGGTGCAGTGGTTCCCCGGTTCGAATTCACGATTCGGCGTGCCGTCCGTGTCTTTCCCTCATGGAAACACCAACGTCCAGACGGCGGATTGCTTGCTTACCGTATGGATTCGCGGTTCTCATCGCAAGTCCGCCGCACCCTCTTGTACGCATAGAGAATGTCAGGTCACAGACCGTCACCAAGGCGCCCGTCAGGCGTTGTATGTCTACAGTGCCCACCGCCGACCGAGCGGATCACGCGGGTCATACGGATCACGGTCATATCACGAAGAGCTGCCAAGCGATTACGCACTATCGCTGAGGGATCGATCACAAACGTCATGAGGTACGCCATCCGACCCCCCGTACGCGCGAATGGCGGAGCCGATATCGGCCCCGCCATTGCCCGCGATGAAAAGCGTCAGGTGCCGTTGACCCGCCGGTAGCCGTTGCTCACGACCGGTTCGAAATTGAGCACGGACTCCTTCAGCGGCTCCCCGGTGTGTTCGGCCTGGGCCACGAAGCCGTTGCCGATGTAGAGCGCCACGTGGTTGCCGCTGTTGTAGAAGACGAGGTCACCGACGCGCAGCTCGCTCTTACTGATCGCGTGGGACTCCTTCCACTGATCCCCGGTGAAGTGCGCCAGCGTGACACCGGCCGCTTTCCAGGCCGTCATGGTGAGGCCGGAGCAGTCGTAGCGGCTCGGGCCGGCCTGACCCCAGCCGTACCAGTGGATAGGCCAGATCAGCGAGCATGCCTTCTTCGCTGCCGTGAGTCCCTTGCCGCCCGTGCTGACCTGCGGGCACGCCACCGGCATCACGTAGCTCTTGCTCGTCTTCGAACCGGAGTTGATGTTGGTGCCACTGGAGCCGGTCTGGTCGTCGGCCGCCTGCAGAGCCTTGAGGTTCGCGAGCTTGGCCAGGATGTCTTTCTTCTTCGCGGCGAGCTGAGCCTTCTGCTTCTTCTCGGTGGCGATCAGCGCGTCGAGCGACTTTTTCTGCGTCTGGTATTTGCCTACCAGCAGACTCGCGCTCGACACCGTTTCGTGCTGCGACTTCGCGACCATCGACAAGACGCCCATCGCATCAACCAGCTGCGTCGTCGACGGGGCGTCCATCAGGACAACAAGGCTGCTGCTCGGCCCCGCGATGTAGAGGTCGCGGACCACGGCGGCAATGCGTTGCTGAGCCACCGCCGACTGCAACTGGGCCGGAGCGAGCGCCCGGGACACCTGAGTCGCCGACTTTTGATCGGCCGCGAGTTTCGTGGTGATGCCGTTGTATTGCTCGACGATCGCCTCGATCTGATTGTTCAGATCGTCGATCTGCGCCGACGTGCTCGGCGCCGCCTGCGCCGCCGTCGCCGGCATCAACACCGTGAGACCGGCGGCGACGACGGCGAGTGCCGACGCCACGGCGGTGGCGCGACCACGTATGCGTCGCAACGAAAAAGAGCGTGAGCGGGGTTTCTCCGGATGGACCGGGCGCCAGGCCACGAGCTACCGTCCTTCTTCCGCGCCGCCGACCGGGTTAGCTGACGGGTTCGGGCGGGAAGTTCGCCCTACGCGCCTTTCGGCGCGATGCACCCCGGGTATGCGTGGTTCCCCGGCTCGCACTTATGCAATGACCACCTATGCAATGACCACATATGCGATCAACACTTGTGCGATTGAGCGGTGTCGCGCCCGTGGCCGCCCGGTTGGCAACCAACATCAGTCGCAGACCGATCTCACCTTAGGGACACCGATTGGTGACAAGCAAGGAGTGAAACCCCTAAATCGTACGGCTATCAAACGCCTACGCTGCGTATTCACCGGTTCAGGTGAACAAAGACCGTCTACAGTGGCCGTGCCGCCCCGACGACCGCGGTGAGTACGTCATCCAGAGTGAGCACTCCGAACACGACTCGACCATCGCTGACCAGCACAATGTGCCGTCGACCGCGGCGCATGGCAAGCAACGCCTCGTCGAGCGGCCGGTCCGGAGCTAGCACGAGCAGCGGCCGTACCAGCGATCGGGCGATCGGCGCGCGCCGCGCCGGGCCGACCACCCCGAGCACGTCCTTCACGTGCACGAAGCCCAGGATGCGACGGGTGCCACGCTCCACCATCGGAAACCGCGACCGACCGGTCCGGCTGGCCAGCACCTCGAGCGCGGCCGGCGACACGTCATCACCAACGGTGGTGACATCGACCCACGGTACGACCGCGTCGGCCACCTTGCGATCGTGCAGGGCCAGCGCCCCGGTGATGCGCGTGTGCTCCTCCGGATCGAGCAGGCCCTCGACACGCGACTCGGCCACCAACGTGGCGAGCTCCTCCGTCGTGTAGACGGTCTTCACCGAGTCGGTCGCCTCGACCCGCCAGATACGCAGCACTTGACGGGACAGCCACTTCATGGTCACCAGCAGTGGTTTCGTCGCGATGCAGAAGCCCAGCATCGGCGGCCCCAACCACACGACGGCGGTCTCCGGGCTGGCCAGGGTGAGGTTCTTGGGCACCATCTCGCCGATGACCGTGTGCCCGAACACGACGATGCCGAGACCGATGATGAACGCGACCGAGTGCACGGCGCTGCCGGGCAGTCCGACGGCGTCGAACGGCCCCACGAGCAGGTGAGCCAGCGCCGGCTCGGCGATCGCGCCCAGGCCGAGCGAGCAGATGGTCACGCCCAGCTGGGCACCGGCTATCGCCAGCGGGATCTGGCTCATCGCACGCAACGCGAGCTGGGCGCGCCGGGATGTCGCCGCCATCGGTTCAAGCACCGTCCGTCGAGCCGAGATCAGCGAGAACTCGGCGGCGACGAAGAACGCATTGCCGGCCAGCAGCAACAGCACGACCAGAACCTCGGTCATTCGGCCGGCTCCGTCCGCGCGACCCGCACCTGCTCGATGCGGCGCTTGTCCACCTCGACGACGGTGAACTCCCAGCCCGGCACGGCCAGTATCTCGCCAGCAACCGGAATGTGGCCCAGCTCCGCCATCAGGAAGCCGGCCAGCGTCTCGTAGGGGCCGGGCGGCAGCGTGAAGCCGGTCTGCTCGGCCAGCTCGTCCTCACGCAGGACGCCGTCGACCAGCATCGACCCGTGGTCGCCGGGCTCGGCGAGATGGTCGACCACGACCGCTTCATCGGCTGTACGGGGGTCGTGCTCGTCGGCGATCTCGCCGACCAACTCCTCGACCAGGTCTTCGACAGTGACGACACCATCCGTGCCGCCGTACTCGTCGACCACGATCGCCAGGGCCGTACCCGTTTGGGTCAGCGCTTCGAGCACGCCGTCGAGGTCGAGGCTTTCGGGCACCAGAACGGGTTCGGACGCGATCGCGGCGACGAACGTCGCAGCCCGCCGGGCCGGCGGCACGCCCAGCGCATCGGTCACCCCGGCCACGCCGGTGACATGGTCGAGCGTGTCCTCGAAGACGGGGAAACGGCTGTGGCCCGTCTCGCGCGCAGCGGCCAGCAGGTCGGCGACGGTCGCATCGATACGCAGTGCCACGACGTCGACCCGAGGCGTCATGGCCTCGGCGGCACGCTTCTCGCCGAAGCGGATCATCCGCCGCAGCAGCACGGCCGTCTCCGCGGGAATGGCGCCGGCCCGCGCCGAGATCGCCGCGAGTAGTCCCAGCTCCTCGGGCGATCGGGCGCTCGCGAGCTCCTCCTGTGGCTCGACGCCGACGCGACGGAGCAGGAAGTTCGCCGAACCGTTGAGCGCCTGGATCAGCCAGCTGAACATCGTGGCGAAGGTCCGTAGTGGTCCCGCACTGGCCCGCACGAGCGGCATGGGACGAGCCAGGGCCGCATTCTTGGGTACGAGTTCCCCGAACAGCATGGACAGCAGCGTGGCGATCACGAGCGCGCCAAAATGGGTGAAGCCCTCGAAATGCTCGCCGGTCCACGGCCGGAACACCGGTCGGAGCAGGTGCGCAAACGCCGGCTCGGCCAAGTAGCCGCTCAACAGCGCGGCCAGGGTGATGCCGAGCTGGGCGGCGGACAGCTGGAACGAGAGCTCGTGCAGGGATTTGGACACCATACGAGCGATCCGCTCGCCGGCCTTTGCGTCACGATCGATGGTCGCCCGGTCGACCGTCACGAGCGAGAATTCACCCACCACGAAGAACGCGTTGAGCAGGGTCAACAGCACGAACGCGAGCAGCGGCAGGAGCACGGTCACAAGCGCGGAGTCGATGTCAGCCCCCTTCGCGCTTCATTCTGCCCGATCGATCATCCCCTCACCCGCACACCATCGCGACACCGCCCGTGGCCGTACCCCGCAGCGGTGGCCCGTGGCCGGAGCCCGGGGCCGCGCCCGATCTAGGATCGCCGATTCGGCTACGGCCGGCCCACGCTTGCGCCAGATCTTGGTGCACTTCCGGTACCCCAACCCCGCAACCGCACCTAGATCTAAGAATTCGACCGCCCTATCGCCGGCCAGACTCTCCTAGATCGCGAACAACGTCGCGGCGACGGGCCCACGCAACCGCCCTCGATTCCACGGTCACCCCCAAAAGTCCAACCCCCCGCGGGGATGGGCCCACACAACCGCTCTCGATTCCACGGTCACCCCGAGAGCCCAACCCCCGCGGTGCCGGGCCCACGCAACCGCCCTCGATTCCACGGCCACCCCAAAAGCCCAACCCCCGCGGTGCCGGCACCGAGGCTCGCAATGGGGGTTGGGGCGGGCTTGTCCACGACGACCTAAAACGCTCTGCCGTCGCCGTGGGCAAGTCCGCCCCAACCACGAGCGGAACGGCCGGAGGACCTCAAGCCTTAGGACGTACCGACCGCAACAGCACCGTCGCCACGTCCACGACCTCGACCTCCTCGGCCGCCGCCCCGCTCGCCTTCTTCGCCGTCACCCCGTCGCCGATCATCGTCGAACAGAACGGGCAACCGACCGCGATCGTCTTCGCGCCGGTGGCGATTGCCTCCTCGACGCGTTCGATGTTGATCCGCTTGCCGATCTTCTCTTCCATCCACATCCGGGCACCGCCGGCGCCGCAGCAGAACGACCGCTCCGAGTTACGCGGCATCTCGGTCAGCGAACTGCCGTCGATCGCGGCGCCGAGTACCTCGCGTGGCGGAGTGAAGATACGGTTGTGCCGGCCGAGGTAGCACGGGTCGTGGTACGTCACGCCGCCGTCGACCGGCTGCACCGGCGTCAGCTTGCCCGACTTCACGAGATCGGCGAGCAGTTGCGTGTGGTGTACGACCTCGTACGCGCCGCCGAGCTGACCGTACTCGTTGGCCAACGTATTGAAGCAGTGCGGGCAGCTCGCGACGATCTTCTTGACGCCGGCGCCGTTCAACGTCTCCACGTTCTGCTGGGCCAGCGTCTGGAAGAGGAACTCGTTGCCGGTGCGGCGCGCCGGGTCACCCGTACACGTTTCGCCGTTGCCGAGGATCGCGAAGCTGACGCCCGCCTCGTGCAGCAATGTGGCCACGGCGCGGGTGGTCTTCTTGGCGCGGTCTTCGAAGGCGCCGGCGCAGCCGACCCAAAACAGGTACTCGTAGTCTCCGTCGGAACCGGCACCGCCGAGCCGAGGGATCTCGAAATCCAAGCCCTTGGTCCAGTCTTCGCGCGTGTTGGGCGGCGCACCCCACGGGTTGCCCTTCGACTCGAGGTTGCGCAGCATCACGCCGGCCTCGGACGGGAAGTTGGACTCGATCATCACCTGGTAGCGGCGCATGTCGACGATGTGGTCGACGTGTTCGATGTCGACCGGGCACTGCTCGACGCAGGCGCCGCAGGTCGTGCACGACCACAGCACGTCGGGGTCGATCACCCCGCCGGCCGCCGCGTCGCCGATGAGCGGCCGCTGCGACTCGGCCATCGCCAGGACGTCCACGCCGGCGAGTTGCTCGGCACTCGCCTTCTCCTCACCATTCATCGTCAGGCCACCGCCGGCCATGAGGTACGGCGCCTTCGCGTACGCATGATCACGCAGCGACAGCACGAGCAGCTTCGGCGACAGCGGCTTGCCGGTGTTCCAAGCCGGGCACTGCGACTGGCACCGGCCGCACTCCGTGCAGGTGGTGAAGTCGAGCAGACCCTTCCAGGTGAACTGCTCGACGGACGCGACGCCGAACACGTCCGATTCCGGGTCGGCCTGCTCGAAGTCGAGCGGCGCGCCGTTGGACATCATCGGCCGCAGCGCACCCAACGCCGGGCGGGTGTCGCCGGAACGCTTGAAGAAGATGTTCGGGAACGCCAGGAACCGGTGCCACGCCACGCCCATCGTGACGTTCAGGGCGATCACGATCGCCCACGTCATCGAAATGATGATCTTTACCAGGGCGACCAGAGACACCGCGAGATCGCTTTTCGTGAGCCCGTTGCCGAGCGCGTGCGACACGGGCGCGGCCCAGGTCGGGAACGGGAAGTAGCCACCGGCGACGCTGAAGCCGCGGATGAACAGGCCGCAGATCAGCACGCTGAGCACGACCCACTCGACGAAGTAGCCCTGCCACATGGTCGAGCCACTGAACCGCGACCGGTTGCCGCGGTTGGGTCGCTTGGCCAACCGGATCGCGATGAGGATGAGGATCGCGACGATGCCCAGGACGGACAGCCACTCGGTGACGAACCCGAAGACGATCCAGTGGTCGAGCCATGGGATGCCGGACGACGGCGAGAACGCCTCGAAGTACGCCTGCAGCACGAGCGACGACAGCAGGATGAAGCTGATCATCACGAACCAGTGTGCGGCCCCGACCACGCCCCAGGTCAGCATCTTCGTGTGACCCAGAGTCTCGCGGAGCATGTTCACGCTACGGGCACCGCGCCGGTCCGAGCGGCTCGTGTCCGGCTGGCCGAGGCGTATGACCGCGAACATCTGCCGGACGGCACGTACGACGAGGACGACCGCCACGACCGTGATCGCCAGAGACACCACGCCGGCGATGATCTGCGCGACACCCATCCGTACTCCTCTTTTTCCTGGTGGCCGTGCTTGTAGTCGCGCAGCCTAACCCACCGTTGTTACCCGCGAGTAACGCAGCCGGCTACGCGTGACATAACCTGCGGCTCTCCACAGCTGTGGAAATGTCTGGGGAAAACTACATGGGTGTCATCTAAGCCCACTAAAACGGGCGAAGTACGTCACGCTGCATCGAACCGTCGTCACCCGAAATTGCCGGGATTCACCCGCCCCGGATCAGCGCCAGCGGGATAGGACGATCAACGATGCCACCAGGCCGGCGAAGCCGATGCCGAGGTTCCAGTAACCCCAGCTTGCGACGGGGTAGCTCTGGTCCGACAAGTAGAAGGTGACAAGCCAGGCCAGCCCGAACAAGATCAGCAAGATTGCCGTGAGGCCGACCCAGGACGGGCTCGGTTGCCGGCTTGCCGCCGCCGATGTCGGCCGCATGTCGGCCGGCGGGGTGTAGACCTTCTTCTTGCGTACGGAGGACTTAGGCATCGCTTTTCTCTTCTCAGGCCGGCATCCGGCCGCTCGGCGGCAACTCGTTCGAGGATGAGGGGTCGAGCGGGACGGTGTTCAATAGTGTTGCTCGCCATTAGCGTAGACAAGTCGCAGGCCGAGCGGAGAACGGGGCGTGATGGAGGACACAGGTCGAGCGGCGCCGTGGAAGGCGGCTGCCGATCGGCTCAGTGTGGGAAGGCTCGCCGGTCGGCGTCGCGGATCGGCCTGGACGCTGTTCGTCCCGGTCGTCGCGCTTCTCGCCGGCCTGCTGTTCACGACGTCCGCCACGACGGCGCACGGCACGAACCTGCGGGAGGACCGCACACCGCAGCTCGTCAACCTCATCGGCGACCGGCAACGCCAGATCAGTGCGGCGCTCGCGCAGCAGTCGACGCTCCAGGCGAGCGTGCTGTCGCAGACGAATCAGATCGCCGGCTCGGATTCCGGTGTCGCCGCGCAACAACAGCGGGCCAACGCACTGCTTGGCTCGGCCGGTCTCGTCGCCGTACGAGGCCCGGCTCTGACCGTGACGCTGAACGATGCGCCGACCTCGGCCGACGGATCGTTGCCGAAGGACGCGACCGCCGATGACATCGTGGTGCACCAACAAGACGTACAGGCCGTCGTCAATGCCCTCTGGGCCGGCGGCGGCGAGGCGATGACGATCATGGGTATTCGGGTCGTTTCGACGAGTGCCGTCCGCTGTGTCGGTAACACGCTGCTGCTGCAGGGTGTCCTCTACTCGCCACCGTTCGTCATCACCGCGATCGGCGACGTACCCCGGATGGCGTCGGCGCTCGACTCGTCTCCGCAGGTGACGGCGTATCGCCAGGCGGTCGCGGCATGGGGCCTCGGTTACGAGGTGCGCAACCAGCCCAACGTGACGCTGCCGGCCTTCAGCGGCTCGACCGACCTGCAATACGCCCAGGCCGCCAGGTAGCACGAGGAGGCGCGGGACGTGACGAGCGTCGGCCGCGGCCGCCGGGTCATGCGGGTCAGTGGCGAGATTCTGATCACGTTCGGCCTGGTGATCCTGCTGTTCGCGGTGTACGAGGTGTTCGGCAAGGCGTCCGCGATCGAGGCACACCAGCACACGCTCTCGCACCAACTCGACCAGGCCTGGGCGCAACCCGCGGCGGGCGCCGCGACGCCGACCGACTCGC
>DATCXD010000490.1:0-3058 GCA_036566005.1 Micromonosporaceae bacterium
CGAGCCGACACGAAACCGCCGCGCTCGGCACCACGAAACCGCCGGTGCTCGGCGCGACGACGCGGCCCAGCCGACGCCGGCGGTGCCTGGCAGTCGGCGTACCCGTGATGTCAGCTCTTGCCCAACGACCGCGAGATGACCAGCCGCTGGATCTGGTTCGTGCCCTCGACGATCTGGAGCACCTTGGCCTCCCGCATGTAGCGCTCGACCGGGTGATCGGACACGTAGCCGTAGCCGCCGAGGATCTGGACGGCGTCGGTGGTGACCGCCATCGCCATGTCCGTCGCGAACAGCTTCGTCTTCGCCGCCTCGGCCGAATAGGGCCGACCGTTGTCTCTCAGGCGCGCCGTGGCGAGCAGCAACGCCCGCGCGGCGGCCACCTGTGTTGCCATGTCGGCGAGCATGAAGCCGACGCCCTCGAACTTGGCGATCGGCTGGCCGAACTGTTCCCGCTCCCCCGCATAGGCGACCGCGTAGTCGAGCGCGGCCTGCGCGAGTCCGACGGCGCACGCGGCGATGCCGAGCCGGCCCGCGTCGAGCGCGCTCATCGCGATGCGGAACCCGATGCCCTCATCGCCGACAAGCCGGCCGGCGGACACGCGGGCATCCTCGAACGCGATCTGCGCGATCGGCGAGGACCGCAGGCCCATCGTCTTCTCCCGCGGCAACGGGTTGATGCCGGGCGTCGACGCGTCCGCCAGTACGCACGAGATGCCGGCCGCACCGGGACCGCCGGTGCGGCAGAACACGTTGTAGAAATCGGCGACGCCGGCATGCGTGATCCAGGCCTTCGTGCCGTTGAGCACGTAGTCTCCGCCGTCCCGAACCGCTCTCGTCGCGAGCGCGGCGGCGTCCGAGCCACCCTGCGGTTCGGACAGGCAGTACGCGCCGAGTAGCTCGCCACCGAGCATGGCCGGCAGCAGTTCCTCGCGAATCGCATCGGAACCGTACGCCGCCACGGGATGGCACGCGAGCGTGTGCACGGAGACCGCCTCGGCGACCGCTAACCAGCGGCTGGCGAGCAGCTCGAGCACCTGCACGTATACCTCGTAGGGCTGGGCTGCGCCGCCGTACGCCTCCGCGTACGGCAGGCCGAGCAGTCCCGACCGGCCGAGCGTACGGATCACCTCGCGCGGAAACTCGCCGCGCGCCTCGAAGTCATTGACCTTTGGCGCGAGCTCACGGTCGGCGAGGTCGGTCGTGAGTTCGAGCAGCGCCGTGGCGTCCTCGGTCGGCAGGATGCGTTCGATGGTCACTCGTGCTGTCCCTCGTGTTTTGCCGTTGTCGGTCGTGCCGATAGCAATCGCGCTATCAGAGGTAGACAAGATCGGTGGGTCGATTGTTGAGCCGGCGCACCCCGTCCGGAGTGCACACGACGATGTCCTCGATGCGGGCGCCGTGATGTCCGGCGAGGTAGATCCCGGGCTCGATCGAGAACGACATGCCCGGCTCGATGGGCAATGCGTTGCCGGCCACGATGTACGGGTCCTCGTGGCCGTCCATGCCGATGCCGTGTCCGGTGCGGTGCAGGAAAGCGTCGCCGTACCCGCCATCGGCGATGACGGCGCGCGCCGCCGCGTCGACCGCTTCGCACGTCACTCCCGGCCGCACGGCGGACACCGCGGCGATCTGCGCTTCGAAGAGGACGGCGTAATACGCCGCGAACTCGGCCGGTGGCTCGCCGCCCGCGACGTACGTCCGGGTCGAGTCGGAGCAGTATCCCGACGGCATCGTGCCGCCGATGTCGACCACGACCGGGTCGCCCTCGGCGATGACCCGATCGGACGTGCCGTGGTGCGGGCTCGCGCCATTGGGACCGCTCGCGACGATCGCGAAGTCCGCGACCGCGTGGCCACTGGCCCGGATCGCGTCGAGGATGTCGGCCGCGACCTCGTTCTCGGTCCGACCCGGCCGGAGCCAGTCGCCCATCCGCGCATGAACGCTGTCGATGGCTGCCCCGGCCGCGGCGAGGGCGGCGATCTCCGCCGGCGTCTTGCGCATGCGCAACTCGCTCATCACCGGGCCGGCCAGCCGCTGCTCCATCTCGGGCAGCGCGTCGCGCAGACCGAGGACATGCTCGGCGTACATCCGATTGCCGATCCCGACCTTCGCGCCGGGGCGCACGGACGCGCCGAGCGCTGTGCGAACCAGCGGGTACGGATCGGTGCCGTCCGCGTGATCGACGATGACGAGGCCGGTGCCCAGCGCCGGGGACGCCTCGGCCGCCGGACGTTCCAGGGTCGGAACGACGAGCGTTACCGGCCCGTCGACCGGCACCACGAGGCAGGTCAGGCGTTCGAGCTGGTGAGCCTGGTAGCCGGTCAGATATCGGAGATCGGCGCTCGGCGCGATCAGCAACCCCGCAAGTCCGGCCGACGCGAGGGCGTGTTGCGCCGTAGCGAGCCGCTCCGGCGTATAGAGATCGCCCACTGACGCGTCGAGTCCCACGGCCGTTAGCTTAACGCTCGTTCGGCTCCGGTCACGAGCCCATTACGCGACGTCGAGCGGTGTTGCGCGGTGAGCTTGCGGTCTCGTTGCCGCGCCTGTCGGCACCACGTGGCAAGCTCAACGATCGTGACGAGTCCCGCGATTCTGCTCATCGACGCCCCGAGCCTCTATTTCCGCGCCTACTTCGGCGTTCCGGAGTCGGCCGCCACGGACGCGGACGGTCGACCGGTCAACGCCATCCGCGGCTTTGTCGACATGCTGGCGACGCTGATCCGCACGCGGCGTCCGGACCGCATGGTGTGCGCGCTGGACAACGACTGGCGGCCGGCGTGGCGGGTCAAGCTGATCGACTCCTACAAGAAGCATCGGCTGACGCCGAGCGGCGGCGAGGAGGTCCCGGACAACTTGACGCCGCAGATCCCGATTATCCTCGACGTGCTCGCCGCGATCGGCATCCCGGCCATCGGCGCCGATGGTTACGAGGCCGACGATGTGCTCGGCACGCTCGCGACCACCCAGCCGGGGCCGGTTGAGGTCGTCTCCGGCGATCGCGACCTGTTCCAGCTCGTTGACGACGCGAAGCCGGTGCGGTTGTTGTATGTCGGCCGCG
>DATCXD010000696.1:0-4238 GCA_036566005.1 Micromonosporaceae bacterium
CACCGTGGTCGCGCTCGCCGCGGTCACGCGGACCACGGTCGCCGCCGCGGTCCCGGTTGCCCGGTCCGGAGCCGCCGGCCGGCGCGATGACCTCGCCGTCCGAGCCGACCTTGTCCAGGTAGACCTTGCCGCGCGCGTCGATCTCGGCGATCTGCACCTCGACCTTGTCGCCGACGTTCAGGTAATCCTCGACCCGTTCGACCCGCTTCGACCCGTCGCCGACCTTCGAGATGTGCAGCAGGCCGTCGCGGCCGGGCAGCAGCGAGACGAACGCGCCGAACGCGGCCGTCTTGACCACCGTGCCGAGGAAGCGGTCGCCGACCTTCGGCATTGTCGGGTTCGCGATCGCGTTGATCCGCTCGACCGCGGCGGCCGCCGCCGGGCCGTTCGTGGCGCCGACATAGATCGTGCCGTCGTCCTCGATCGAGATGTCGGCACCGGTCTCGTCCTGGATCGCGTTGATCATCTGGCCCTTCGGGCCGATCACCATGCCGATCTTGTCAACTGGGATCTTCACCGTGGTCACGCGCGGCGCGTAGTCGCTCATGTCACCGGTGACATTGATCGCCGACAGCATCACGCCGAGGATCGTTGCCCGCGCGTCGTGGGCCTGGGCCAGCGCAGCCGCGAGCACGTCGGACGGGATGCCGTCGAGCTTCGTGTCGAGCTGGAGCGCCGTGACGAACTCGGACGTACCGGCGACCTTGAAGTCCATGTCGCCGAACGCGTCCTCGGCGCCGAGGATGTCGGTCAGCGTCACGAACGACGTCTTGCCATCGACCTCGTCCGAGATCAGGCCCATCGCGATGCCGGCGACCGGTGCCTTGATCGGGACACCGGCGTACATCAGCGACATCGTGCTGGCGCAGACCGAGCCCATCGACGTGGAGCCGTTGGAGCCGAGAGCCTCGGACACCTGGCGGATCGCGTACGGGAACTCGGTGCGCGACGGGAGCACCGGGAGCAGGGCGCGCTCGGCGAGGGCACCGTGACCGATCTCGCGTCGCTTCGGCGAGCCGACCCGGCCGGTCTCACCGGTCGAGTACGGCGGGAAGTTGTAGTTGTGCATGTATCGCTTGGACTTCTCCGGCGAGAGCGTGTCCAGTGCCTGCTCCATGCGCAACATGTTCAGCGTCGTGACGCCCATGATCTGCGTCTCGCCCCGCTCGAAGAGCGCGCTGCCGTGCACGCGGGGCAGGATGCCAACCTCGGCGGTCAGCGGCCGGATGTCGCGCGGGCCACGGCCGTCGATGCGCACCTGGTCGCGGAGGACCCGGGCGCGCACCTCCTTCTTGGTGACCGAGCGGAACGCCGCGCTGATCTCCTTCTCGCGACCCTCGAACTGGCTGTCGAGACGCTCGTGGGCCGCGTTCTTGAGACGGTCGAGCTGGCTCTCCCGCTCCTGCTTCGCGGCGATCTTGAGCGCCTCGGCGAGCTCGCCCTGCACCGACTCCTCGACGGCGGAGTAGACGTCGTCCTGGTAGTCCAGGAAGACCGGGAACTCGCCGGTCGGTTTGGCCGCGCTGTCGGCCAGCACCTGCTGGGCCCGGCACAGCTCACGGATGGCCGGCTTCGCGGCCTCGAGACCGCTGGCCACGACCTCCTCGGTCGGCGCGGGAGCGCCGCCGGCAATGAGGCTCACCGTGTGCGCGGTGGCCTCGGCCTCGACCATCATGATCGCGACATCGCCGTCGGGCAGCGTACGGCCGGCCACGACCATGTCGAACGTGGCCCGGGTCAGCTCGTCGTGCGTCGGGAAGGCGACCCACTGGCCGTCGATGTGTGCGACGCGGGTCGCGCCGACCGGGCCGGAGAACGGCAGTCCGGCGAGCTTCGTCGACATCGACGCGGCGTTGATCGCCACGACGTCGTACGGGTGGGACGGGTCGAGGGCGAGAATCGTGCCCACGATCTGGATCTCGTTGCGCAGGCCCTTGGCGAAGCTCGGGCGCAGCGGACGGTCGATCAGGCGGCACGTGAGGATCGCGTCCTCGCTCGGCCGGCCCTCGCGGCGGAAGAACGAGCCGGGGATGCGCCCGGCCGCGTACATCCGCTCCTCGATGTCGACGGTGAGCGGGAAGAAGTCGAGGTTGTCCTTCGGGTGCTTGCTCACGGTGGTCGCGGACAACACGACCGTGTCGCCGAGCTGCGCGAGTGCGGAGCCGGCGGCCTGGCGGGCCAGGCGGCCCGTGGAGAAGGTGATCTCACGGGTGCCGAATGCCCCGTTGTCGATGATCGCCTTGCTGGTTTCGGTGCCGAGAGTGTGCTCGGACATGTGTGGGTTGTGCTCCTTGGTCTCCTCGACCCGGTCATCGTGACTCGGGGTCGGCGGGCGACGACGCAGCCGGCGGGTTTATGTCGAGTGGGCCGGTCTTCGATCGAAGCCCGCGGGAGTCACTGCCCGTGAGGGTGTGCCCCGAAGACCACTACCGGAGACCGGTTCACCGAGCGCCTTACCCAGCGAGGGGTGAGTCATCGTCCTGTGCAATTGGATTGGGTGTTGCTGGGTTGCTTGTTGACGGACTGTGCGGTTATGGGTCGGGGGAGCGACCGGGCACCCGCGCCGTTAACGGCGCAATGCTGGTCACTCCCCCGCTTGCGTCACCTACGCAGGCCGAGCCGCTCGATCAACGACCGGTAGCGGCTGATGTCGGTCTTCTGTAGGTAGTTCAGCAGCCGGCGACGGCGACCGACGAGCAGCAGCAGGCCACGACGACTGTGATGATCGTGCTTGTGCGTGCGCAGGTGCTCGGTGAGGTCGGCGATGCGGCGGGACAGGACCGCGACCTGCACCTCGGGTGACCCTGTGTCGCCCTCGGTGGTCGCGTAGTCCTTCATGATCTGTGTCTTCAGCTCTGCTGCGAGCGCCATGATCTCCCTGTTCGGTTTGTGCGGAATGGGTTCGAGGTCCGCGCGGCCGCGGCGTCGTGCAGGCACGCAGAACCTGCCGGTTACCCGGCGTCGATGTCAAGGCTACCAGTCGGGGCGCCGATCCCACGAAACGACACCGTCGAGCGCACTCGCCGTCGTCCCGTTGCGGCCTATTTGATCGGTTTAAATTTGGTACGTCGGCCGCCGGCTTTAAAGAACCGCCGGCTTTAAAGATCAGTGCGCCGTCTTCAGGATTCAGCCTTCAGATTATGAGGACAGGACCGCCCGGGTTTCCGTGACGTCCTTTGCGATCTGCTCGACCAGTTTCTCCGGGCCCTCATAGCGCCGCTGTTCCCGCAGGTGTGCCACGAAATCGAGGCTGACCCGCTCGCCGTAGAGGTCGCCGTCGAAGTCGAGCAGGTAGGCCTCCACCCGATGCTCGCGCCCGGCGAACGTGGGATTCGTGCCGATCGACACGGCCGCGCTGTAGGTCTTGTCCCGGACGTGCAGCCAGGCGGCGTACACGCCGTCGGCGGGGATCGCGGCGTAGCGCGTACACATCAGGTTCGCGGTCGGGAAACCCAGCTCACGGCCGCGTTGGTCGCCGCGGATGACGACGCCCTCGATCCGGTGCGGCCGCCCGAGCGCGGCCGCGGCCGCAGCCACATCGCCGGCGTCGACGCAACTGCGGATGTACGTCGAGGAGAACACCGTCCCGTTGTCGGTCACGAGGTCGGCATCCTCGACCCCAAACCCGAACGTACGGCCGAGCCGGGTCAGCAGCTCGACGTCACCGGCGGCGCGGTGGCCGAACCGGAAGTTGTCGCCGACGACGACGACCGAGGCGTGCAGATGTTCGACAAGGACGTCGTGTACGAACTGCTCCGGCGAGAGCTGCGAGAACGTCTGCGTGAACGGGACGACGCACAGCACGTCGACACCGAGCGCCTCGATCAGCTCGGCCTTGCGATGCGGCTCGGTCAGGACGGCCGGGTGTGCGCCGGGCCGCACGACCTCGGCCGGGTGCGGGTCGAACGTCACTACCACCGACGACAGGCCCAGTTGCTCCGCCCGTTCGACCGCGTACCCGATGATCTGCTGATGTCCGCGGTGTACGCCGTCGAAGACGCCGATGGTGACGACCGACCGACCCCAGCCGCCCGGTGCCGCCTCATAACCCCGCCAGCGCTGCACGCCGATCTCCCTCCGGTATCCGCCCACCGGCATCCGGTGTCCGCCCACCGGCAAATGTACGGAACATGGGTCGCGCCGGGCCGGTGAGGTGGCCAACTTCCGTACAGTTGCTCGGGGCTTGAGCGCGTGCCGAGCGTCGGCGCCAGCCCGGGGCTTTGAGCGCGTGCCGCGCG
>DATCXD010000546.1:0-4350 GCA_036566005.1 Micromonosporaceae bacterium
CGGCAAGTCGACGCTCGCCCGCCACCTGGCCGACCGGACGGGCGCCATGCTGCTTCGTATCGACGAGATCGAGGCGGCGATGCGGCGCCACGGTCTCGCCCCCGACCAGACCGGCATCACGGCGTACGGTGTCGCCCACGACATCGCGGCCAGCCATCTGCACCGCGGTTTTACCGTGATCGCGGATGCGGTCAACCCGGTGATCGAAGCGCGCGACGGTTGGCGGGACCTGGCCGCCGCGTCGGGCGCACGGCACGCCGCGATCGAGGTGGTCTGTCCCGACCTCGCCGAGCATCGGTGCCGCGTCGAGACACGCGCGAACGACGTTGCGGGCTGGATCTATCCAGACTGGTCTGAGTTCGAAACACGCTTCGCGGAATACCAACCACGCACCGACGACCGGCTGGTCGTGGACTCGACCCGACCTATCGAGGCGTGCGACCGCGAGATCGCCGACTACGTCGATGACTGGAGAAGGGGACTGTGAAATCTTCCACTGATCCCTGCCGGGCGGCCTCGTGACAGTGGGACGATCGGCTCAAATCCGGGGACCGCGAACACCCGCCCGATCTGGGCGGGGCGGCGGCCTCGAGACGCGAGGAGACAACGATGTCCGAGCCAACGATGCCCGGCCCGAAGGCCGACCAACCCGAAGTCACCGCCCTGTACGGCGGACCGGCGACCCGGCGCATCCGCACGCGGGACCTGCAGGTCGCCAAGGACCGGGGCCAGAAGTGGGCCATGCTCACGAGCTACGACCAGTACACGGCGGGCATCTTCGACGCGGCCGGGATCCCGGTGCTGCTGGTCGGCGATTCCGCGGCGAACAACGTCTTCGGTTACGAGACAACGGTTCCCGTCACCGCCGACGAACTGCTCCCCCTCGTCCGTGCCGTCGTACGCGCGACGACCCACAGTCTCGTCATCGGGGACCTGCCGTTCGGTTCGTACGAGGAGGGGCCCAAACAGGCACTGCGCACGGCCGTACGGTTCATGAAGGAAGGCGGCTGCCACGGGGTCAAGCTCGAAGGCGGTCAACGGTGCGCCAGGCAGATCGAGGCCATCACGAAGGCCGGCATCCCGGTCATGGCCCACATCGGATTCACGCCGCAGAGCGAGCACGCGATCGGCGGATACCGCGTCCAGGGACGGGGCGATGCCGCCGATGACCTACACGCCGACGCCCGTGCGGTCGCCGAGGCCGGTGCGTTTGCGGTCGTACTCGAAATGGTTCCGGGTGGCATCGCGAAACGGATCACCCATGACCTGACGATCCCGACGATCGGCATCGGCGCCGGGCCGGATACCGACGCGCAGGTGCTCGTCTGGCAGGACATGGCCGGCCTGCGCGTTGGAAAGGCGCCCCGGTTCGTCAAGCGCTACGCCGATCTGGCCGGCGTGCTCGGCAGCGCGACTCGGCGCTACGCCGACGAGGTGCGCTCCGGCGCGTTCCCGGTCGCCGAGCACACATTCGACTAGCCAATTCCTCGCGGCGACGCCAGCTGCGGTCACGCGGACCCTCGCCGCCATGCTCCAGGTCGCCGAGCTCGAACCGGCACTCCGCTGGTTCGAGCTCGGCTGCTCACTCGGGCGCGACGCGCCGACCGAGAGCTGACATTCGTGATGACGCAATGCTTGTCATCGATGTGACGATGTGGCGGTGGAACACGTACCGGCGGCGATGAGGATACGCGCGGTCGTGGCGGCATCGTTGCTGGCCGGTTTCTACCTAGTTGGGCTCGCGCTCATCGGCAGTCTGCTCTGGCTAGCGGTTCAGCTTTGGGGTCCGCTCGGTGGCGGCATTGCCGGTGACGTGAGCGTCCTCGCGGCGGCGGTGGCGATCGGATTGGCGGTGCCAACGTGGCAGCTCCTGCGGGCCAGGCCTGAAGCGCCCGATGGCGTGTCGCTGGGCGAGGAGCAGGCGCCGGCCCTGTGGCACCTCGTGCAGGAGGTGGCCGACGCGGTGGGTACCCGGGTGCCGGACGAGATCCGTCTCGTCACAGAGGTCAATGCCGCCGTGTGGGAGGACGCCGGACGGGTTGGGCTTCGACGCGGCCAGCGAATCTTGTACGTCGGCGTGCCACTGCTACAGGCATTGACGGTAACGCAGATGCGGGCGGTCGTCGCCCACGAACTGGGCCACTACGCGCGCGGGCATGCGGCCTTCGGAACGGTTGCCTATCGCGGCAGCCGGAGCATCGTGCGCACGATCGACGGCGTCGGTCCCGAACGCGCAGCCGGGTTGCTGCTGACCGCTTATGCCGCACTATACTTCGCGGTCGCGCTGGCGGTCTTGCGTCGGCTGGAGCTGGAGGCCGACCTCGCCGCGGTACGTGTCGCCGGCGCTAGGGCAACCAGAGAGGCGCTGAAGGCACTGCCTCGCCTTGCCGTCGCATGGTCCGCCGCGGTGGACAGATGTATCGACGTCGCATGGCAACGCGGGCGGACGACCGCGGAGATGCTCGATGTCTACCGCTCGCTGGTCGCGCAACGGTCGCTGGCCGGTTCACGCGAGGTCGGTTCCGCTGCGGGCGCGACATTGACGTCGCGATGGAACACGCATCCCCCGCTGACCGAGCGGCTTAGCTTGATCGGCGGCGAGGAGTCCGACCACGAACCGGCTGGGCAATCCGATCCGCGTGCCGCCGTCGACCTTGTCGTCGACCGCGATGCGGTGGCGGCGACGCTCGACACGGAAGCCTTCGTAACGACATTGGAGGTGGTGGTCCGCTTCGCGGCCGAGCGCGGCGCCGATGAGCTATACGCCGCGGCGGCTGACGTGACGGGTACCAAGCGCCGCGGCCTCGGGGGCGTGCTCGATATCCTCGAGACCGGTGGCGGTGAGGCGTTGCGGATCGCACTGTCGGGCAATGCGGGGTCGGTCGACGCGGCGGGTACGGACAACCCGCTTACCGATCATGTCGAAGCCGCGATTAGCGCGGCCTTCGTCGCTTCGAAGCAGGCGCGTTGGACCTACGTGTGGGGCCAGCGACTGGCGTTGCGATCCGGCGACGACGCACCACTCGCATTGCGGCCGCTCGTCGCACGAGCCTGTGCCGATCCGCGGTGGGTCCGATCGCTGCGAGCACACCTACGGGAGTGTGGCCTCGACGAGGCGACCGCGGCGACGTGGGCACTGCCCGGGCGCGCCGCGCTGGACCCGGGAACACTGGTCGGCACGGATCCGCAAGCATCACCGCCTGAGCCCCCGGAGCTCCTGTTGCCCGATGAACTACTTCTGCTGACGCAGCGGTGGGGCGGTCGGTCACGCCCGAACACGGACGTACTGGATGCCGCGCTGGCCGCCGCGGCATTGGCCGAACTACGCATCCGGCAACGGATCGAGCTAGCCGACGGCCGGCTCGGCATCGTGCGGGTCCGCGACCCCACCCCAACCGGCGACCGATTCCTCGACAGCGTGCTCGCCCGGATCGACGCCGGCCCGGCATTCCCCGCGTACGAATGGCTCCAGACGATCGGCCCGGACGTCGCCACCGCAGCGTATGAGCGGGGACGCAGCTTCGGCAGGCACTGGGCATACAACGAGAACGGTCGGTACACCCTGCAATACCCTGAGCGCGAGGCGGCATTGCACACCACGCGGAGCCGCCTCGTCGAAGCGCTGCGCACCGGAGAGTACGAAGGTTCACCGGCCGTCCTCGGCATGCTGCTATGGGCGACCGAAATGCTCAAACCCGTGCTTGGCAGGACCGCCCTAATCCCTCGCTTCTGGCTCGGCCGTCTCGCGGCCCGCGACCCCCTCATGATCGCCATCCGTACCGTGATTGGCCTGTACATGCCGCTCCCGTCAGATGGAAGCGGTGGGAGCTAGGGCAACTCGACTGCGCGTGACACGCTTCGACGATTCGTCGCCGAGCAGCCAAGATCCGCGCAACTTCCGGGAAGTCGCCCGGTCCCGTCCGTCCCAAGCGGCAACTTCACCCAAGTCGCCCGGCCCAGGCGCTATCGACTGCCGAGCTGAGCCGTCAGGACATCGCGCGCCTCCGCGAGCGACGGTCCGTACCAGGTGAGATGGCGCCCCGAGACCAGTGCGTACGGCACTTCGGGAAACGCCTCGGGCCCATCGGCGGCGGTAAACGCGTACGGCTCGTCCGGCAGCACGAGCAGGTCCGGCGCCGCGGCCCGCAACTCGTCCAGCGCAGGTCGCGGGTACCGGTCGGCGGCGTCGGCGTACAGATGCGTCACGCCGAGTCGCCGCAGCACGTCACCGGCGAACGTGTCCGACCCGAGGACGACCCACGGCCGGCGCCATACCGGAACGAGCGCGCGGCGCGCTACCAGCGACGGCGCCGGTCCCCAAGCCGCCTCGGCCGCCCGCAGCCACGGCGG
>DATCXD010000555.1:0-7142 GCA_036566005.1 Micromonosporaceae bacterium
TCGCCGAAGCGGCCGCCGCACTGGGCACGTGGTATGCCCGCAATCCCGAATACGTCGAGCTCGACGAGCTCGAGCGGAACTCGGAGTGACGGCGCGGCGCGGCGAAGTCTGGCGCTACGACCCGGTCGTCGCCCGCCGGGGCATCTCGACCTTGCGGTTGATCGTGTCGGCCGACCCGATCAACAACGACCGCACCGTGCCCGTCGTGCTCGCGGTGAACATCGTCGAGACCGATCCGGGCAGCCTGCTCGCCGTCCCGGTGGACGAATTCGGTTGGGCCAACGCGGTCACCGTACAGCCGATCATGCGGTCGCGACTCCTCGAACGTATGGCGATCGTGACGCCGGACACCATGGACCAGGTGAGCGCCGCGCTCCGCGCGGCCCAGGATCTCTGAGCGAGTAATGGCGCCGTTCGACGATCACGTCGAGGCGCGTTCTGGCCGGCGCCGCGCCAGGTAGACGATGTCCGGCGAGCCGCGGTGGTGTGGCGTCTGGACAATCTCGACCAGGCCGAACCGTACCCGCAGACGATCTTCGAATGCGTCGTCCCGGCTGGCGCTCCACACCGCCAGCACGCCGCCGGTGTGCAGGCACGAATGCGCCCGGTCGAGACCTGGCGCGTGGTAAAGGTCGGCGTTGCCGTCGAAGACCAACCAGTTCGGGCCGTTGTCCGTGTCGAGGCACACCACGTCGTAGCGGTCCGGCGACCGAGCCAGCCAGTCGATCACGTCTGCCTCGTGGATCGTCACGCGCGGGTCGCACATCGCCGCGCCGGTGATCTCCTGAAGATAGCGCGCGTGCCAACCGATGATCGCCGGCTCGATCTCCACCACGTCGATCGCCGCAACGCGGGCGAATCGCACCGCCCGGTTCAACGAGAAGCCGACGCCCAGGCCGCCGATGAGCACGCGTGGCTGCGGGGCGTCGCATCTTTCGACCGCGGCCTCGACCAGCAGCCGCTCGGATGTGCCGTCGGCGGTATCCATCAGGAAGACGCCGTTGCTGATGATCTCGAACCGACCGGCGACTCGGCGCAGACACAGTTCACCACGGCTGGTGTGTACGCGCTCGAGCGTGTCGGGCGAGTCGTTTGAGTCGTCCAAAATCATCTCGTCACTCGCCGAACTCGATGGAACCGCTGTGCCGGCCGCCCTCGGTCAGCCATCGGAACGCGAGCGCGGCGACGACAAGCCAGCCGGCGCCGACCGCGATCTCCAGACCGGCGTCGCGCAGGATGCGACCGGGGTGGCCGCCGGCGATCGCGACGCGGACTCCGTCCAGGCCGTACCGCAGCGGCAGAAACTCGCCGACCTTGCCAACCCAGGCCGGCCAGAAGCCGACCGGGACCTGGACGCCGCCGAGCAGTCCGATGCTCCACCAGGCTATGTTGCCGATGATGTTGCGCAGCGTTGGCACCCGCAACACGAACGCGGCGAGGAGCAGCGCGAAGCAGTATGAGCTGAGCGCGACCAGGACAATGAGCGGCACCGCGGCCAGCGCGGACGGGAACTTCAGCGGTACGCCGAAGATGGGCGCGAGCACGAACAGCGCGATATTGGCGCTGGCCGTGCCGCTGATGAGCCACTGCACGCTGCGGCCGACGAAGACCACGAACGCGCCCGTCGGCGACGCGATCAGCAACGGCAGCGTGCCGGTGGCGCGCTCCCATGTCGATGACGCGGTGACGAACGCCGCTTCCATCGTCGCGATGACCACAGCGCTGCCGACTAACAGGTAGTTCGTTGCCTGTGGATCGGCCAGCAGCTTGCCGATCAGGGCGAAGAACGCGACCTGGCACAGCACCCGGGCGAGCCAGCCGAATGTCCATGTCTTCCACGTGTAGATCGTCGCCAGGTCGGCGAGCGCCGACATGCACGCGAATCGCAACGCCTCGAACATCGCGGGGATCCGGCCGGCGATCGGCGCGTCGTCGAGCGGGCCGAGCGCGTCGGCGGCCGGGTCCACGACCCCGCGATGGGCCGACTCGACATCGCCACGTGGCGCCGGGATCGACGATTGATGCGTCATTCGTTACCAACCCGTCCGGTGGCTCGTGCGCGGTCGACGACGCGGCCGAGGATGACGTAGCCGGCGGCGAACCCGGCCGCGCCGAGCCCGGCTATCGCGCCGAGCCGAGGCCAGAAGTTGACCACGGATCCGTGGCCGAGGCAGCTGCGCAGCAGATCCGTCGACCAGGACAGGTACACGATGCGAGACAGCGGGTGCAGGAAGCCGGGCAGCAGCGACACCGGCACGAACGCGCCACCGAGCAGGAAGATCGGGTACGAGATGGTGTTCTGGAACGTGCGCGCGGACCTGGCGGCGACGAATACAGCGGACATCAGCAGTGCCGTGCCGGCCGTCGCGAGTGTCGTCGTCGCGAGCGCCGCGAGGAACGCGGCCAGATGTGGCACCGGCACCGTCACGCCGAAGACGATCCACGCGACGAGCCAGGCCTCCGCGACTGCGACGAGGCTGACGAGTGTCACGGTGAGCACGCGGCCGAGCACGATCACCGGGAACCGCGACGGTGCGGCGAGGGCGAGCTCGAGACTCCCGTTATACCGATCCTGCGTGACGACTTCGCCGGAAGTCAGGATCGCCATGCCGATCACCGCGACGACGGCCGGGGCGAGTACGGCGTACGCGGTGAGGTCCGAGCGGCCGGCGTGGCGAGTGATGGCGAGGAACGCGATCGTGAACAGTGGAACGGTGACAAGCGCCAGAAAGTTGTCCCATCCGCGCCGGAAGATCGCCAGTTGGAGGCGGACGCCGGCGACAAACCCAGTGTGCCGGGGCCAAGCCACTCCGGTCATACCGCAAGGCCCCGGGCGCCGACCACGTGCAGGTAAACCTCTTCCAGGGACGGGCGGCCGGTCGTTATCGTCGTCACGCCCGCGTCGAGGAGCTTTCGCAGCACCGCCTCCGTGGCTCCCTCGGCCGTGGTGTGCACGCGAACGGCGCCGTCGCCGATCGGCTCGATGTCACCGACACCGTCCAAGGTGGCCAGCGCGGTCGCGAGCTCGGTTGACACCGGCCGGGCTTCGACCCGCTCGTACGCGGAGATCCAGCTACCGATCGTGTGCGGATCCTCGGTGCCGAGCAGGTGCCCGCCGTCGATCATCGTGACGCGGTCACAGATCGCCTCGGCCTCGGCCATGTCGTGCGTGGTCAACAGCACCGTACGGCCTTCGGCTCGCAGCGAGGAGACCAAGGCTCGGAAGTCGTGCGCGGCGACCGGGTCCATGCCGGTCGTCGGCTCGTCGAGGATCAGAACTCGTTGGTTGGCAACAAGGCCGCGGGCGAGATGCAGGCGCTGCTTCATGCCTCGCGAATACGTCTCCACCCGCTGATCGGCCCGATCGGCGAGACCGACCCGAGACAGCAGTGCGTCGATGCGCCGCACGGCAACGCGGCGCGGCACTCGGTACAACGCTGCCCAGTAGCCGAGGTTCTGGCGCGCGGTCAGCCGCGTATACAGGCCCCGCTCGCCGCCGAACACGATGCCGATGCGAGACCGTACCTCTTGGGTCTGCCCGACCACGTCGAAGCCATCGACACGCGCGACGCCCGCGGTGGGCAGCAGCACGGTGGCGAGGATCTTGCATAGCGTGGTCTTTCCCGCCCCGTTCGGCCCGAGCAGACCGTGCACTTCGCCGGCCTCGACGACGAGATCGACGCCCGCCAGTGCGGTTCGCGGCGGTGCCCCCTTGCCGGCGGATGGGTAAACGCGGGTAATCCCCTCGATCTCTACGGCTGGAGGCACGGGATGTAGCCTGCCCGATCGAATGACTCCGACGCCACCCGCTTTTTTCCTCGTGTGCCTGGTCACCCGGCCGAGATTTTGAGCCATTGACGAGCTTCGACTCAATGAATCGTCGTCGAGCGACTCCGCCCGGGTGTGCCGCGAGCGTCGTGTGACCCCAGCGCTCCTTCATCTTGGTGTGGTCGTATGCCGGATGAGATCCGGCCTTGGATCGTTCGGCCAGGCGTGCTACGTTGTGCTACATGCGGACGGTGACGCATCGGGAGATGCGCAACAGCAGCGGTGAGATCCTGCGGGCCGTGGCGGCGGGCGAGACCGTGCAGGTGACGAACAATGGGCAGGTGGCGGCGGTGATCTCGCCCCCGGCGGGCGATGCGCTGACTCGGCTCGCGGCGCAGGGGCAGGTCCGGGCCGCACGCCGGCCGGCGGCGGATCTGTCGACAATCCATCGTCGGAAAGCCAAGCTCGCGAGCGCGGAACTCGTAGCCGACGCACGAGGACGTTGGTGATCTGCTACCTCGACACCTCGGCCGCGATGAAGTTACTGGTCGAGGAAGCCGAGTCCGCCGCGTTGACGTCGTACGTGCAGTCATCCGCTGACGAACGACAGCTGGTCGCATCCTGGCTGCTGCACACCGAGCTGCATTGTGCCGCCAACCGGCATCCGAACGAGGTGGATCTCGATTCCGTCGGTGTCGTGTTGGACACCGTGTCGCTGATCGACCTGACGCGCGGTGACATGCTCACCGCCGGAACGCTGCCAGGGCGGCTACGTTCCAACGACGCCATACACCTCGCGGTCGCGCTGCGGGTCGGCACCGATGGGATGCTCACCTACGATGCCGAGTTGGCCAACGCCGCTGGCGTCGCCGGCTTGTCCGTCGTCCAGCCGAGATGATTTCCGCTGCACCGGCTCGACTCGCTCGGCGATGTGGATGATCCCGCGAGCAGCCAGACGATGACCCCGGACGAGATGGTCGCTGCGGCGATCGAGGTTGCGGAGGCCGGCATGGCCGCCGGTGAACTGCCGATCGGCGCGGTCGTGGTGCTGGGCGACGAGATCGTCGCACAGTCGCATACGCGGGACCGCGGCGCCGGGCGGCGCCTCGTACACGCGGACCTGCTCGCGATGATCGCGGCCGATGAATGTCTCGGCTACGCCAAACGACCGGTGCCGCTGGCGCTGGCGGTCAACCTCGAACCGTGCGTGATGTGCCTCGGTGCGGCCATGACGCTCGGCGTCGCCGATGTGTTCTACGCGCTGGAGTCGCCCGGGGACGGCGGTGCGGGGATCGCCGCGAACTGGCGAAACAGCCCGGACATGCCGTTCTTTCGTGCGCCGACGACGACCGCCGGCATCCACCGGGCCGAGGCGCGCGACCAGTTCCGGCGCTACTGCGTCACCGCACCCGAGTCCGGCTTCAAGGCGTGGGCGCGCACACTTGCCGATCTTCCCGATCGTTAGCGGTCGGGGCCAGGCTAGCCAGCACGAACGTCAGACGGACCGCCGCATCACCGCGCGCCGGCCGCGTTTCACCCGCGCCTGCAGCACAAACCCAGCTTGCTCGAACTGGCTGACCGTACCCGTAAAGAAGTCGCCGGCATGACCGCGGACGTCGCGCGGCTCGACGGGATAGCCCTCGACGGCGGTCGCGCCCTGTTCTTTCGCCCAATCGACAGCGGCGTCGAGCAGCGCGCTCGCCAGGCCGGCGCGGCGATGCTTGCGCCCAACAAAGAAGCAGGTCACCGACCAGATGCCGGGTTCGTCAGGATCCGTCGGCGCGATCGTGGGGGAGGAGAACACCCGCGGGTACGTCGTCCGTGGCGCGACCGCGCACCAGCCGGCCGGCGTGCCGTCGACGTGGGCGAGTAGCCCGATTGGACCACCGGCCCGCACGACGTTCTCGAACTTCGCCTTGTTGCCGTGCTCCGGGTCACGCGCGGCCGAGCCAGTGCCGGCCGACCACTGTTTGGCCGGCAGTCGCCAGAACATGCACCAGCAGCCGGTGCTGGCGCCGGCCGGTCCGAACAGCGTGCACAGGTCATCCCATCCGGCCGCGTCCAGCGGTTCGATCGAGACTGTCACGCGACCTCCTTTAGACCTGGCGTCGCATCACGACACGGCGGCCGGTCGATGGGCGCGGTTCGCGGGCGAATCCGGCCCGGGCGAATTGGCTCACGGTGCCGGTGAAGTAGTCGCCCGAGTTGTGCCGCGCGCCGTCGGTCTCGACCGGATAGCCCTCGATGACCGCTGCGCCTTTCTCGGTCGCCCAATCGACCGCGGCGGCCAACAGCGTGTGTCCGAGTCCGCGCGAGCGATGCGAACGCTTGATGAAGAAGCAGCTCACCGACCAGACGCCGGCCTCATCCGGATCCAGCGGCGCGATCGTCGTCGACCGCAGCAATCTCGGGTAGGCCGACCGTGGCGCGACCGCACACCAGCCGACCGGCACACCGTCGTCGTACGCGAGCAGCCCGGTCGGCTCGCCGCCCGTGACGACGGCCTCGAACGCGGCCTTGTTGCCGCACACCGGATCGCGTGCGGCCGCGCCGGCGCCGGCCGACCAGTCCTTCGCGCTGAGGCGCCACCACATGCACCAGCACCCGCTGCTGGCGCCGCCGCGCCCGAACAACGTGACGAGGTCGTCCCACCGGGTGCGGTCCAGCGGCTCGATCGACAGCGTCATCGCAGCTCCCGCAGAATGTCCCCGGCGAACCCGTTCGCCACCGTGAGGACGATGACGACCGCGACCACCACGGCAACGCTGCCGATGATCGCGGCGAACGCGCAGCCCCAGCGTGAGGGCGCGCTGGACGGCTGGTCGGGTCGGTTGTCGTCGCGCCACGGGTCAGGGTTCATGTCCGCCTACCGGCACGCCAGAAAGCCCATGTGGGTACGGAACCGGAATGCCCCGTCCCGCGCGATGATGTCGTCGACCCGGGCCGCGACGCGGTCGAGCACCGGACCGTACGTCGCCGGATCGCCGTACCACGAGGCGGTCGACGCGATGAAGGCGACGACCGGGGCCGCCTCGGGCACTGCGGCCGATCCGGTGAGGTCGGAGCGCTCGACGTGCCGGAAGTGTCGGCGGGCCGCCGTCTCGGCCTCGTCGAGACTGAAGCGGGACGCGAGCCCCTTTGGGTCGACCGCCATCACGCCGACGTCGGTCGCGGCCGCTGCGTGCAGTTCGTGCATCTCGCGCTGGTGCTCCCGATGGTTCGTCGAGATCAGCACCATGCCTGTCGTCACGCGCGCCAACTCGGCCAGCGCCACGTCCGGCGACTCGAGGTGGTACAGCATGTGCAGCGCCAGGGATCCGGCAAACGCCCGATCGCGGAACGGAAGCGCCGCCGCGTTCACGACCGCCGCCGGC
>DATCXD010000557.1:0-5621 GCA_036566005.1 Micromonosporaceae bacterium
AGTCGACGATATGGACAAAGGCCTCGTAGCAGGAGAACAGGCCGTGCCGGCCGGTCAGCAGATAGCCCTCCAGAAGCCCCTGGCAGATGTGTTCGGACAGGATCTCCATCACCCGACCGTGCCGGTCGAGATGCTCGTCGACCGGCAGCACCTCGGCCTGCCACGATTTGCCGGTCACCGCGTAGACGTCGTCGAGCCGGTTCGACGCGGTCTCGTCCGGGCCGACAATGCGGAAGTTGTGGTGCGTCGCGTTGGCCGCCATGACATCGCGCAGCCAGCCGCCGAGTACGCGTGTCGCCTCGGCGTTCGTACCCGGTTGGACCGCGTGCGTACGGAAGTCGGGCAGCTCCAGCTCCCGCGGGTGCGAGCCGCCGTTCGTGTTCGGATTCGCGCTCATCCGCAGATCGCCCGCCGGTAGCCAACCGGTGACCTCGGTGCGCGGTGCGCCCGCCGGATCGAACAACTCCTCCGGGCGGTAGGAGCGCATCCACTCAACCAGTTGGGCGAGATGTTTGGCGTCGTCGCGGGCGGCGCTGAGCGGCACCTGATGGGCCCGCCAGGTGCCTTCGACCGGCTTGCCGTCGACAACCTTGGGGCCGGTCCAGCCCTTCGGGGTGCGGAGCACGATCATCGGCCAGCGTGGACGATCGGTCCGGCCGTCCACGCGAGCCTGTCGCTGGATCTCGGCGATCTCGTCGAAGACGGTATCCAATGTCGCGGCGAGCCGCTGATGTACGGCCTCCGGTTCGTCGCCCTCCACCAGGTACGGCTCGTATCCGTACCCGTGCAGCAGGGCGGCCAGCTCGTCGTCGCCGATGCGCGCGAGCACCGTCGGGTTGGCGATCTTGTAGCCGTTCAGGTGCAGGATCGGCAGCACGGCACCGTCGCCGACCGGGTCGAGCAGCTTGTTGATGTGCCACGACGTGGCGAGCGGCCCGGTCTCGGCCTCGCCGTCACCGATCACGCAGGCCGCGACGAGGTCGGGGTTGTCCAGTACGGCCCCGTACGCGTGCGCGAGCGAGTATCCGAGTTCCCCGCCTTCGTGGATCGAGCCGGGCGTCTCCGGTGCGACGTGCGACGGAATGCCGCCGGGGAACGAGAACTGCGTGAACAGGCGTTGCATGCCCCGCTCGTCGAGGGAGATCCGCGGATAGATCTCGCTGTACGTCCCGTCGAGCCACGCGTTGGCCACCAGGCCGGGCCCACCGTGACCGGGTCCAGCGATGTAGATGACCTGCTGGTCGCGGTTCGCGATGATGCGCGACAGATGCGTGTAGACGATGTTGAGGCCGGGCGTGGTGCCCCAGTGCCCGAGCAGCCGCGGCTTGACGTCGGATGGAGCCAGATCGTCGTGCAGCAGCGCGTTGCCCATGAGGTAGATCTGCCCGACCGACAGGTAGTTCGCCGCCCGCCAGTGCGCGTCCATCCGGGCCAGCTCATCGGCGGTGAGCGGCTCACCCTCCACCGCCCACATCGCGTACGCGTCCGGCATCGTCGATGTCATGCCGCCCTCACCTCCGGCTCGTCGGGGTCGTGCCGTGCCACGGACCAGTCAAGCAGCTACCCGCGCGGGGAGCATGTGAACCAGGCAACGCGCGCCCGGGGCCCGTAGCGTGAGGAGCATGGTTGAACCGTTGCCGATCCTGGTGTTCAACGCGGGCTCGTCCACTCTCAAGTACCGGCTGATCATGGGTGACCACGATCTCCGGGCCGGCATCGTCGAGCACATCGGTGAGCCCGGCGGCCCCGAGGATCATGGCGACGCGGCCACGTCGGCCCTGGCCGACGTTCGCTCGGGCAACCGCGGGCCGGCCCGCGAACCATGGGCGGTCGGCCACCGCGTCGTACACGGCGGCACCGAGCTGCGATCGCCGACCGTGATCGACGATGACGTGCTGGCCGCGATCGACCGGTGGACGCCGCTCGCGCCGGCACACAACCCGGCGGCGCTCGCCGTGATCCGCGCCGCCCGGGCCGCGTTCGCCGACATTCCGCACGTCGCGGTGTTCGACACCGCGTTTCACGCCACGCTGCCCGAGGCCGCGTCCACCTACGCGATCGACCGGGCGGTCGCGGCCGCGCATGGCATTCGACGGTACGGATTCCACGGCATCTCCGTCCGGTACGTCCGCGACCGGGCGGCCGAGCTGCTCGGACGACCGGCGGACGGACTCAACATGATCGTCCTCCATCTGGGCAACGGCGCGAGCGCCACCGCGCTGGGGGGCGGAGTGAGCGTCGACACGTCGATGGGCATGACCCCGCTGGCCGGCCTGGTCATGGGCAGTCGCAGCGGCGATCTCGACCCGGCGATCACGTTCCACCTCGTCCGGGCCGGCTGGGCCACCGACGACATCGACACGCTCTACGAGACGAGGTCCGGGCTCGCCGGGCTGTCCGGCGACAAAGACGTACGCACCGTGCAACAACGAGCAGCCGATCGCGACCCGGATGCGGAGCTTGCGCTCGATGTGTACTGCCGGCGCATCACCCACTACATCGGCGCGTACCACGCCGTGCTCGGCCGGCTCGACGCGATCGTGTTCACCGCCGGGGTGGGGGAGCACAGCGCGGTCGTACGCGGCCGTGCGCTGGACACTCTGGCACCGCTCGGCATCGAACTCGACGACACCGCCAACGCCGGCGCGCAGGCGCCATGCATCATCTCGGCGGCGTCGAGCCGCGTCGCGGTGTGCGTAGTCGCCACCGACGAGGAACAGGCCATCGCCGAGGAGATCGTGGCTTTGCTCCGTCCCGGCCGCATCACTGCTTGAGGTGCGGGTCAGGGAATCATCCGGCTCAGGGAATGAGGACGGCCGCACCTTCGACCCGGTCGCCGGCCAGATCGTCGAGTGCCTCGTCGGCCCGCGACAGTGGATAGGGCGTCGTCGTGACCTCGAGGTGGTGCTCGGCCGCGAAGGCGAGAAACTCCCGGCCGTCGGTACGGGTATTGGCCGTCACGCTGCGCAGCGTACGTTCCTGGAAGAGGTGCCGCTCGTAGTCGAGCGACGGGATATCGGTCAGGTGGATGCCGGCGATCGCGAGCGTGCCGCCCCGATCCAGGGCTTCGAGCGCGACCGGCACCAGGTCGCCGACGGGTGCGAAGAGGATCGCCGCGTCGAGCGGCTCGGGCGGCTTCGCATTGGCGTCGCCGGCCGACGCGGCACCGAGTTCGAGTGCCAGCTGGCGGGCGGCCTCGGCCCGGGTCAGCACGTGCACGCGCGCACCCTCGGCCATGGCGACCTGGGCGGCGAGGTGCGCGGACGCGCCGAACCCGTACAGGCCGAGGCGACCGCCGCGCGGCAGTTCGGAGCGGCGCAGCGCCCGATAGCCGATGATGCCGGCGCAGAGCAGCGGAGCCGTCTGCGCGTCCGAGTAGCCGTCGGGGAGCCGGTAGACGTAGTCGGCCGGAGCCGTCGTGAACTCGGCGTAACCGCCGTCGGCGTCCCAACCCGTGTAGCGCGAGTCCGGGCAGAGATTCTCCGCACCGCGCTCGCAGTAGACGCATGTGTTGTCTGTGTGACGCAGCCAGGCGACACCGACTCGATCACCGTCGGTGAACCCGGTGACACCCGCACCCACCCGATCGACGTAGGCGACGATCTCGTGGCCCGGGA
This sequence comes from Micromonosporaceae bacterium, assembly GCA_036566005.1. Taxonomy (GTDB): domain Bacteria; phylum Actinomycetota; class Actinomycetes; order Mycobacteriales; family Micromonosporaceae; genus DASQPR01. Next base: position 3,618 of record DATCXD010000557.1, read on the forward strand.
TCACCGGCGACCGGTGAACGGGAAGGTCACCCTCCGTCACGTGCAGGTCGGTCCGGCACACCGCGCAGGCCGCGACCCGGACCCGAAGCTCGCCGTGGCCCGGTTCGGGTACGACGCGTTCGACCCGCGTCAGCGGTCGGGTCGCCAGCGGACCGGGATGGCTCACCTGCCAAGCCAACATTCGATGCACCTCCAGACGTGCTGCCCATTGTCGTGCACTCGCCCGCATCGCACGAGCGACCTGGCCATTGTGTGCATTCCCGCGTTCGACGAGGGTCGATACGGCCGGCGCGAACGCAGCATTCGCGAGACACTGATGGAGTGCCGGGGGTGGCACGCATCCGTGCGGACTGGTCCGCCATTGGTGTGCCGGTTCTGCACTCCACCCCGTCCGCGAAGCCGGGGGACTTCGATGAGCACTCAGATCAGGCGCGTCGTCGTTGGTGTGAGCGAATCGCTCGCCGGCCTGGAGGCGCTGCGGGTCGCGGTGGCCGAGGCGCGGATCCGCGATGTTCCATTGGTCGGCGTCCGCGCGTGGGCGTACCGGGCCAGTGCCCGCGAACCGGGCGTGGGGCGGTGGCGGCGGGAGATCTCCAGCCAGGCCGTCCGGGCGGTCACGCGGGCATTTGTCACCGCGATGGGCGGACCGCCGGCCGACGTACCGATCGAACTGGTCGTCGTCGAGGGGATGCCCGAGAAGGTGCTGGTCGCGCAGGCCGACCGGCCGGACGACCTGCTCGTCATCGGCGGGCCGGCGGACGGCTTCTGGTGGCCGACCCGGACGTTGGTCGTCCGGCGTGTTGTGCGCCGCGCGCGCTGCCGGGTGCTCGTCGTGCCGCCGCCGGAACTGGCACGGCTCGGTAAGACCGGTGCCATGGCACGGATCCTGCGCCGCGAAACCGAAGGCTTTACCCGTACGATGGCTCGCCATTGATCGTGCCGGGCGTGGCGTCCCGGCCTCGCCAACCCATCCGTCCGTCCCCAAGATCTTGGTGCGCTTCAGGCGTGCTGGCACCGGTTTCGCACCAAGATCCCGCGGCGCCGACCGATCCGCGGTGCGATCGCCTACCAGACTGCGTGGGTGCACGATCGCCTCGGTCTCGAGGCCGAGGCGGTGCCGTTCTACGAGCACGCCCTGGCCTCGGGTGTCGCGCCCGCGCACCGCATCGGGGGTTATGTCGGCCTGGGCAGCACCTACCGCGTGCTGGGTCGCTACGAACAGGCGCGATCGACGCTGCAGCGCGGACTGGCCGAGTTTCCGGGCAACGCCGCCCTGCGTGCGTTCCTGGCGATGACGCTCTACAACCTGGGAGCGCCGCACGACGGGCTCAGCCTCGCGTTGAGGGTGCTCGCCGAGACGAGCGGCGATGCGGACGTGCAACGGTATCGCGCGGCCATCGAGTATTACGCCGGCGATCTGGATGCCGTCGACGAAGGGTGACCGGACCTTCGCACGCCAAACATCACGCGGGCGGAGCCGCGTCGAGCGCAGCCTGGAACACGCACGCATTCTCGGCGACAAAGCGCTGTTCGGACCGCGTCCACGCGACGACCTCGTTGGCCCGCCGCCGCGCGTCCGGATGCTGTGCGACCGGGTGCCGCGTGTCCGGATGCCGCGCGTCCGGATGCTGTGCGCCCGGGCCCGGCGTGCCGGTCGCGACCGACAGCCAGAGCGCGACGTTGCGGTCGAGGCGTTCGTCGATCGCGCGTACGAGCCGCCGGCGGCGCTGGTGATCCAGCCCGTACGCGTCGGTCAGCAGTCGAACCTGCCGCGCCTGCTCGGACACCGGGGCACGATCCGGTCGACCCGAGATGCACCACGACCAGGCGAGGTAGGCGACGTCCTCGATCGGGTCGCCGGGTGCCGCAAAGTCGAAGTCGATCCACGCGACCGGCCGGCCGGCGATGAATACCGCGTTGTTCGGGCCCGGGTCGTGATGGCAGACGACGCCGCCGCCTCGAAATCCGCGGGTGGCGTCGTGCCACTGCCGTAGCAGTCGGGGG
>DATCXD010000576.1:0-3162 GCA_036566005.1 Micromonosporaceae bacterium
CAGCCCTAGGTTCCCCAGTTCCTCGGCGGTGATGCGGCCCTGGATGGCCGACGTGCCGGCCGGTATTGGCCCGCTGGTGTAAAAGACGTGGTCGTGCGCGTGGGCCAGCGATTGCAGCAGCCGGCGGGACTCCGCGGCGAACGGTTGTTGCCTGGCGGTGTGACTGGCGTGGATCCACCAGATGTCTCGGCTGCTGTGCTCGGCCGCGAGTTGGTGCAGCATCGCCAATACCGGGGTGGCACCGATGCCGGCCGAGATCAGCACGACCGGCTCGTCGCCGTTATTAAGCACGAACTCGCCGCGGGGCGCGGCGACGTCCAGGACCGTTCCCTTCGCCAGGTGTGCGCTGAGGTAGCCACTGACGATGCCGTGCGGTTCGCGTTTGACGCTGATCCGGTACGTCTCCGAGCGCGGATCGGAGGACAGGGAGTAGCTGCGCACCGGCGCTGGATCGCCGGCACCAGCGACACGCACCGTCAGGTACTGGCCGGCGGCCGGGGTCGGCAGCGGCCGACCGTCGGCGGCTGCGAGGTACACCGACGACACGGAACTGGTCTCCGCCTTGATCTCGACCACTCGTAGTTCCCGGAATCCAGCCCAGTCCGGGTCGTGGCCGACCGGCGGCGCCCCCACCGTGGTGCCATGATCCGCGGCGTCGAGCAACTCACGGAACGACTGCTGCCAACCGGGGCTCAGCGCCGGAATATCGAGGACCGCACGCAGTTGGCCGGGGTCGCGATCAGGCAGATAGAGCAGGGCGTCGACGTCGACGACGCTGAGCGCGTGGGGGCCGACCCGGGTACGGACGATCTCGTCGCCGGCCTGGACCCGGCCCTCGGTAATGACCCGTAGGTAGAAGCCGGGCCGGTGATGCGCGACGAGCAACGCCGCCATCTGCGGCTCTCCCAGCCGCATGCCGACCCGGAAACAGGTGACCCGCGGCTGGGTGACCTCGAATTCGGCCTCTCCGATGCGGTACCGGTCGCCGATGCAGACCTCGTCGTCGGCCAGACCGTCGACGGTGAAATTTTCGCCGAACTGGCCGTATGTGAAGTCATCGCGGCCGAAGTGTTTCCGCCAGTAGGCGTAGGAATCGATCTGGTAGACCAGCACGGCCCGTTGTTCACCGCCGTGACCCTTCAGATCGCCTTGCCCGTCGCCGTCGATGTTGAGCCGGCGGACCATGCGCGCGCCCGCGACCGGAGCTTTCCAGATCCCCGTATAAACGGTCCTTTCCTGCCAGGCCACGTTCTTCGGCTTGCCCACATTGACCGACAGTAGCGACGCCATCAGTCGACCGTTTCTCCAGTGGTGAAGGTGGTCATCTCATCCATTGGATCGGATCTCGTGGTCTGGCTCAGGCCATTCTGGCCGATCGACCGCCTGCCGGTTTCACCCGCGGCGCGGCGCGGCGAATGCTCCACGAAAACCGGTCACTCGTGACGGACGGTGACTTCGGACACGATCCCTCCTCCCCCGTGCCGTGTTGTGCCGCCGCGTCAGTTGAAGGGCTCGACGATGAGCGTGCCGGCCGGTGGCAGGTCGCCCATCGAGGCGAGCGCACCGTGCGCACCAGCCAGCGCGTCCAGCCCGGCCCGGTTGGTGACGATGGAGCCCGGCCGCAACGTGCCGGCCGTGATTTCGGCCAGCATTGCCGGATAGTCGTGCGCGGCCATGCCGTGGCTACCGTAGATCTCCAGTTCCTTGGCGATCACGAGCCCCATCGGTACGCGTGCGTACGCGTCTTCGCCGACCATGAGCCCGACCTGAACCTGGCGGCCGCGTGGGCGTAGACACGCGATGGACGCCTGGCAGGTGCTGGCGCTACCGAGCGCATCGATGGCGACGTGTGCGCCTGCGCCGGTCAACTCGCGGATGCGTGCGACCACATTCTCGGTGCCCGCGTCGACGGTGTCGCGGGCGCCGACCGAGGCAGCGAGTTCCAACGCCGGCGCGGAGACATCGACACCGATGACGCGCGCGCCGCGCGCAACGGCGATCATGATCGCGGACAGTCCCACTCCTCCACAGCCGAAGACCGCGACGTGATCGGACGCGCCGACCCGTCCGTGCGCGGTGACTGCGCGGTACGCGGTCGCGAACCGGCACCCGAGCCCGGCCGCGGTGGCGAAGTCGAGCCCGTCCGGCAACTCGACCACATTGAGGTCGGCGCGCGGGATGGCAACCCGCTCGGCGAACGAACCCGACATGGTGAAGCCGGGCTGGACCTGGTCTTCGCAGACTTGCTCCGCGCCTGCGTGGCACGTCGTGCATGTGCCGCACGCACACACGAACGGCACCGTCACCCGCTGCCCGACGCGCACCCGGGAGACGCCCGGACCGACCTCGGCGACCACGCCGGCGAACTCGTGACCCGGGATGTGCGGAAGCGCGATGTCCGGGTCGTGGCCGGCCCAGCCGTGCCAGTCACTGCGGCACAAGCCGGTGGCGCGCACCTCGATCACGACGCCGTCGGCGGGGCACACCGGGTTGGGAACTTCGCGCACCACGGGCGGCGCACCGAACGCATCGAAGACGAGTGCTCTCATCGGGCGTCGACCAGAGCCTTGATCGCGCTGCGTTGGTCCATCGCCTTATAGCCGTCGGGTACGTGCTCCAGGCCCACCGTCAGGTCGAACACGGGCGACGGGTCGATGCGGCCGGACAGCACGTCCGGCAGTAACTCGGGGATGTACGCGCGCGCCGGCGCGACGCCGCCGCCGATGCCGACGTTGCGTCCGAAGATCGTGCGGAGCGCGAGTCCTTCCGTGACCCCGGCCGGAACACCGACGTAGCCGATCTGCCCGCCGTCACGCACCGCGCCGACCGCGGTGGCCCAAGCGAGGTCGGTGCCCACGCACTCCAGCACGCGATCGGCCCCGAGCCCGGCGGTCAGATCCTTGACACGGCTGACGCCATCCTCACCGCGCTCGGCGACGATGTCGCCGGCGCCGAACCGCCGGGCGAGTGCGGCGCGTCGTTCGTGGCGCGACATGACAATGATCCGCCCCGCCGCCAGGCGGCGAGCCGCGATCACCGCGCAGAGCCCGACCGCGCCGTCGCCGATGATGGCCACGGTCTCGCCTGGCTGTACGCCGGCCGACACGGCGGCGTGATGGCCCGTACCCATCACGTCCGAGAGGGTGAGTAACGCCGGCAGCC
>DATCXD010000578.1:0-3165 GCA_036566005.1 Micromonosporaceae bacterium
CCCGGCGGCCGTGAGGGTCATGTCGTAGCCCTTGCCGTTCAGGCCGGCGGCAGCCGCCAACAATGCGGCCGACGGCGCAACGGATGGCGTGGACGAGGCTGAACCTGCCGACGCGGAGTTCGAGGTGGAACTGCACGCGGCGAGAGCGAGCGAGGCGATGGCGAGCGCGCCAACGCCCGTCACCGCAAAACGGCGAAACTTCACGAATCCTCCGGAGATGTGTAGCGCGCGGTGCCGCCCGAGCGATCGCGACCGCTCGGGCGGTACGTGAGGCGGCCCCCTGCGGCCGCCAGCGCCCGACCAATCTAGGAGACAACTCCGCGTTTGTCGCGTCCTTAAACAGCATTGTGACCGCCGCGTCGGGGTGAAGCCGGTCACCAACGCTAGAGCCGGGGGCTCCACCGGCCGGCTCGATGTGCGTCAGGAGTCGACCATCTCCAGTGGATGCCAGTGGCCGTAGAGCGCGACCTTCTCCGCCTCCTCCGGTCCCCACGAGCCCGTGGGATAGAGCAGCGGCTCGTCGACGCGATCCAGGATCGGGCCGACCACCCGCCAGCTCTCCTCGACGATGTCCATGCGACCGAACTGGCGCGGGTCGCCGTGGATCGCCCCGAGGAAGATGTGTTCGTACGGCTTCCGCTGGCCCTTCAACTGCCGCTCGAGGTCCGCCGACACACGGATCTCCCGGACCTGGTTCGCGTGCCCGGGTTCGCCGGCGTAGATGTTCAGCGTGATGCCGGGATTGGGACCCAGACGCAGCCGGATGAGATTCGGGTCGGGTTGCCCGTCGGCATCCGCGAACAGGAGCACCGGCGGCTTGCGCAACTCGACGATCACTTCCAGCGATGTGGTCGCCAGGTACTTGCCGGCCCGTACGCACATCGGGACGTTGTGCCAGCGCCAGTTCTCGACGTAGAACTTCGACGCCACGTACGTCTCGGTGGTCGAGTTGCTCCGGACGCCCTTGATCTTGTCGTACCCGTTGTATTGACCGCGGATCGTGTCCCGCACGCGCACCGGGCGCATCGACCGCAGCACCTTGTACTTCTCGTCGAGCAGTGCCTGCGGGTCGGACGAGGCGGGCGGCTCCATCGTGAGCAGCGTGAGCACCTGCAGCAGGTGATTCTGGACGACGTCGCGGATCGCGCCGACCGGGTCGTAGAACGAACCGCGATCCTCGACGCCGAAATTCTCTGCCATCGTGATCTGGATCGAGCGCACGTACGAGCTGTTCCAGATCGGTTCGAGCAGCGTGTTGGCGAACCGGACCGCGAGGATGTCCTCGACCGACTCCTTGCCGAGGTAGTGGTCGACCCGGAAGATCCGGTCCTCGGTGAAGAACTTCTTGATCTTCGCGTCGAGAGCCCGGGCGGTGGCGAGGTTGTGTCCGTAAGGCTTCTCGACCACGAGTCGGCCGCGGTCGCACAGGCCGACCGCGTACAGGCCGGCGGCGACGGTCGCGAAAAGGTTGGGCGGGACGGCGAGGTAATAGACCGCATTGGCGGACCCATCGAGTTCGGTCGCGAGCCGGCGGAACGTGTCCTCGTCGGCGAAGCCGCCAGCCACCAGGGTCATGCGCTGGCACAGCCGATCGAACACCGTCTTGTCGACATCGACCTTGGCGTCCGCGAGCGAGTTGTGCACGCGCTTGTGCAGGCCGTCGCGGTCCAGGTCGGTTTTTGCAACGCCGATCACCGGGCCGGTCAGTTCGTGGCGGGCCTCCATCGCGTACAAAGCCGGGAGCAGCATCTTGTACGCCAGGTCTCCAGTGACGCCGAACAAAACAAACGCGTCCGCGAGCGATCGGTTGCTGCCTGTCATACCTGCCCCTTCAACTGCTGTGAACCGGGGCACGAGCTTCGATCGCGCCACCGCGACTCGACCCTATCCGGGCCGCGCCGCCCAATTCGCGGCAAGCGGGCCGACAGACTCAGCGTCTCCTCAGCGCGGCCGTCGGTTCGCCTCGGTCGGGCAGGCCGTTCGATTGAGGTGATCCTTGCCACGGATTGTTTGTGCCACAACGGGTTCCGCCGTTATCTCAACGGCCCAATAGTGTCGTACGTCTGTGCGAAGGTGTGGTCATGGACGGGGACCTGGCGACGGCGGCGGCGAGTGTCGCCGCGTTCGCGGCCCGGCCGGCGTATGCGTTGTCCAGCGATGACATTCGGTCCTCGCTCGGGCGGCTGCACCGCATCGCGACGGTGGTCGCCGCCACGATGGCGGTCATGGCCCAGGAGGCGGCCGGGCGGGACCTGCCCCGCGGCGACGGTGCCGCATCGGCGGTGGCGTGGCTTCGTGACCTGCTACGCATCACCGCCGCCGACGCCAGCCGGCTGGTCGCGCTCGGTCAGGTCATGGATCGCCGGCCGGTGTTGTCTGACGCGGTTGCCGCCGGGGCGGTCAACCCGTCGCAGGCACTAGCGATCGGCCGGGTCCTGGCCGATGTCCCCGCCGACGTCGCGGCCGACGTCCCGGCCGACGTCGCGGCCGATGTCCCCGACACCGAGCCGGGCCTGGTCGACAAGGTCGAGGCTGTGCTCATCGACCACGCGCACCAGTTCGAGCCGGCGATCCTGCGCCGCCTCGGCGAACGGGCACTGGCGCACCTCAACCCCGACCTGGCCGACCAACGCCTGCGCCACCGGTTGGACCGCGAGGAACGCCACGCCCGGCAACGCCGCGGATTCACCCTCGCCCCCGACGGGTTGGGTGGGGTCCGGCTGCGCGGTGTGCTCGATGTCGAAGGCGCGGCGATAGTGGCCGCGGCGATCGCACCACTAGCCACACCGGTGACAGGCGATAACGGCCCGGACCCGCGCACCGCGCCGATGCGCCGCGCCGACGCCCTGGTCGACGTGTGCCGCCTCGCGCTGCGCACCGGTGACCTGCCCGCCGACGGTGGGCAACCAGCACAGGTCACCGTCACCATCGACTGGCAGGCGCTGTCCCGGGATGTCGCCGTCGGACAGCTCGACACCGGCACACTGCTATCACCGTCCGCGACCCGTCGGCTGGCCTGCGACGCCGGGATCCTGCCTGCCGTGTTAAACGGCGCGAGTATTCCGATCGACCTCGGCCGCGCCCGCCGCCCCTACACCGGCGCCACCCGCACCGCCGTGCTGCTCCGCGACCGGGGCTGCGCGTTTCCCGGCTGCGACCGACCCA
>DATCXD010000586.1:0-7798 GCA_036566005.1 Micromonosporaceae bacterium
GCCGGCGGCCACGCTCGCGCTGACACCCGCGCGCACCTGCCGGATCTGCGAAAGGAGGACGGACTCGGCCGCCCGGATCGCCTCCGACGGCAGCGGTCCATCGCCCGGATGCGCGCGCAAAAAGTCGGCGAACGCGGCCGGTGTGCTCCGCGGCTCGAAGCCGAACTCGTCGACCAGGTGAGAAGTATCGACGACCCGGCCGTGTACGAAAAGGTCAAGCTGGTCGAGGCTGAACTCGCGCGGAGCGAGGCCGCGGGCGAATCCGGCCAGCGCCGACATCGCCGGTTCGAGCACCGGGAAGGCGAGGCGACCCGCCCGGCGTACGGCCTGGGACAGGGTGATCGTGCCGGCGCCGGCGACATTGAACGTGCCGGGATGGTGACCGGTCACGGAGCGGTACAAGATCTCCAGGGCGTCGTCGGCATGGACGAACTGCAGTCGCGGATCGCGGCCGAACACGGTCGGCACGATAGTTTGAGAGAAGTAGCGCGTCAGCGTGGTGTCGGCGTGCTCGCCGATGAACGGCGCGAAGCGCAGCACCGTCGCGGCGACATCCGGGCGGCGGCGGCGGAAGCCGCGGACATAGCCCTCGATGTCCAGGACGTCGCGGGCGTACCCGCCACGAGGCACGGCCCGAGGCTCGGTCGATTCGGTGAACACGGCCGGATCCCGAAACGATGCGCCGTAGGCCGCGGTCGACGACCGTACGATCAATTTCTTCAGGTTGGGCGCTTGCTGGCAGGCGGCGAGCAACTGCATGGTGCCGATGACGTTGTGCTCTTTCATCGCGGCCCGGCCGCCGGCGTGCGGATCGGCCGCGGACGCCACCGCGAGGTGCACAACGGCGGCAACGCGCTCACCGATCAGGATCTTTGCCGGCGCCGGCGTACGGATGTCGGCCTGCGCGACCTCGACGCGGCTGGGCAACAGAGCCGCGACCTCGGTCGAGGGTGCACTGCCATCGACACCGATGATCCGCTCGATCCGGGAGTCCGCGGCGAGCCGGGCCGCCACGGTGGCACCGAGATACCGGGCGATGCCGGTGACCAGAACGACGGGCGGCACATCCGGGGCAGCGGTGCGCGCCTCGAGGTTCCCCGCCGCGGCGTCACCGTTCATAACTCGCCTCCGCTGGTCGCGGTTTTGTCGCACGTGTCCGAGCCGCGGTGCGCGGCTTTGAGCCGCTGCTCGGGCCGGACCAACCGGGCGCACCCGGGTGACCGGCCAACAGCACACCGGGTCGCCGGGCGGCTGCGGCACCGACGGCCCGGTGCGGCCCGGGACCTCAGCAGATGCGTGGACGCATCCACCCTGCACGCGCCGTCGACGGCGCCGCGCGTTACTTGCCGAGACGACGACGCTGGACGCGGGTCTTGCGCAGCAGTTTGCGGTGCTTCTTCTTGGCCATCCGCTTGCGGCGCTTCTTGACCACCGAGCCCATACGACGTCCCCTTAACACACCGGTCGGCGGCGGATCCGACGATGCCGGCCCGCTTGCCGAAAATGCTTGTTAGTTCCTCGCCTGATCCGTCCGGTGCGGCACTGTGGCAGTGCATACGCGACATCGTGCGGCGACGACCGTGCCCAGGGTAGCCCTCAACGCGGCGCCGAGCCAATCCGGCCCCCGCCGTCCGCCTCGCCGCCGTCGCTGTCGGCACGGTCGGTCTCGTCGTTGTCGGTCTCGCCGTTGTCGGTCACGCCGTTGTCGTCACGCCGTCTCTTGAAACGCCTCACGCAAGTACGTGTGGACCGCATGCTCAGGGACGCGGAACGAACGGCCGACACGTACGGCGGTCAGGTCACCGGAGTGCACCAACCGGTAGACCGTCATCTTCGACACCCGCATGAGTTCGGCGACCTCGGCAACGGTCAGAAACTTGACCTCCGACAACCTGCCGTCGGCGCGTGGCGATCCGGCCATAGTCACCCCAACATCGTCCTCGCGCGTTACCGCCCGGCAGCGATCCTGCACCAGGTGGGCCGATAACGTCCGTGTATCTAAGAACGGTACCGGGACGCGTGTGACTTGGGCGAAAGTTCCGAATTCTTGATCAAGGAAAAGATGAACGAGTCTCCGATGCCCGCCACAGTCAAGATCACCACGGGCTACCGTGAACTGGACATCGCACGCAGGAAGAACGCCAGGTTCGCCGGGCGCTCGGCGAGGCGGCGCATGAGGTAGCCGTACCACTGCTCGCCGTACGGCACGTAGACCCGAACCGTATAGCCGTCGCCCGCGAGGCGGCGCTGTTCCTCGGGCCGGATGCCGTAGAGCATCTGGAATTCGAACTCGTCCGGTGACCGGTCGAACCACTTGGCCCGGTCCTCGCCGATGGCCACGAGCCGCGGGTCGTGGGTGGCCAGCATCGGATAACCCTCGCCCGACATGAGCACGTTCATACAGCGTACGTATGATTTATCGACGTCGATCTTCGCCGTGTAGGCCACCGATTCCGGCTCCTTGTACGCCCCCTTGCACAGCCGCACGCGCTGTCCCTCGTGAGCGAGTTCGCGGCAATCCGCCTCGGTCCGCCGCAGGTAGGCCTGCAGCACAGCGCCGGTCGTCGGATAGTCGCGCCGGAGCCGACCGAGCATCTCCAGGGTCGAGTCGGTCGTCTCGTGGTCTTCCATGTCCAGCGTGACGGTCGTGCCGGCGGCCGCGGCGGCGGCACAGATCGTGCGCGCGTTAGCTTCGGCCAGCTTCTCGTCGAAGCACTGCCCGAGGGCGGAAAGCTTCACGCTGACCTCAGCCGCCGGCGCCAAGTCCGCTTCCTGCAGCTGACCGAGGAGTTTCGCGTACTCGTCACGGGTGTGTTCGGCCTGGTCCGCGGTCAGCGTGTCCTCCCCGAGATAGTCGAGCGTGACCTTGAGACCGTCGCCGACCAACTCCCGGGTCACCCGCAGCGCGTCCGCGGTGCGTTGACCCGCAACGAATCGGCGGACCACGTTTCGGCTGACCGGAGCCGTTTCGACGGCGTGCGAAACGCGGCTGGACCGGGCCGCGGCAAGGATGACCGAACGGAGCATGTGCCGAGCGTAACGCCCAAGGGCCGAGCGTGCCGTTGTGGTGTCACACCGTTGTGTCGTGCCGTCGTGCCGTCGTGCCGTCGTGCCGTCGTGCCGTCTCGCCGTCTCGCCGGCCCCGCCTGCCCCGCCGGCGTCGCGTTTGTGTCATTGCCAACCGCGACGGGGCGTATCGGCGCGCCACCGACTACCTTGGACGCGTGAACTTCGACGCCTACGCGCATCGCGCGGTCGCGCTGGTCAACAGCCAGCTTTCGAGCTTCGACGATCTCCGCGGAATCCACGCGATCGCCGGCTGGGAGAGTGCGGCGCCGAAGGAGCGTGATCTGATCGCCTACCGCCGGGTGCAGAGCCGTCTCCGGGATGTGTTCGAGCTCGGCGCGGCGCAGCGCGACACGGAAGCCGTGACCGCGATCAACCTCCTGCTGGAGGCCTACCCGGTGCAGCCCCGGATTTCCGGCCATGACCGGTCGGACTGGCACATGCACGTCACCGGTCGCGGCTCAACAGCCAGCGCCGAATTCCTCGCCGGCGCCGTCTGGGGCCTGGCCGTCTGGCTGTGCGAATACGGCAGCGCCCGGTTCGGTGTCTGCGCCGACGAGCGCTGCGGCAACGTCTACCTGGACACGTCGTCGAATTGCTGCCGCCGATTCTGCTCCGAGCGCTGCGCGACCCGCTCGCACGTCGCGGCCCATCGGGCCCGCAAACGCGCCGCCGGGGACGAGGTCCCGGCGGAGCTTGCGGCCGTTCGCTGACTTTCTACGCCGGTACGGGTGATCCGCAGCCCCAGGAGCCGGCGGTCACGCATCCACCGTGGACAGGTGGGCGCGCGCGAATCGAAGGGACTCGGCCAGGTCCGCCTGCCGGTCGGACCGGCTCGTGGCCCGGCGGGTGCTGACCTCGACCGCGACCGAGCCGGTGAAGCCACGCCCGTGCAGCGACTCGAGCAGGGCGCCGCACGGCTGGTTCCCCCGGCCGGGCACGAGGTGCTCGTCGCGCTGCTCCCCGGTGCCGTCACCGAGATGTACGTGGGCCAGCCCTTTGCCCATTCTGCCGGCCATCTCGAACGCGTCGCGCCGCGATGCCGCACAGTGCGAGAGGTCGAGCGTGTAGGACTCGAAGCCGACATCGGTCGGGTCGTATCCCGGCGCGTACGGCACGAACTGCCGCCCGGCCATCTTGACCGGGAACATGTTCTCGATAGCGAAGCGGATCGACCCGTACGCGTTCGAGAGGTCCTCGACACCCTGGACGAACCGGCGGGCGTAGTCACGCTGCCAGGTGAACGGCGGATGCACCACGACGACCGGCGCGCCGACCTGTTCGGCCAGGTCGGCCGAGCGCCGTAGCCGCTCCCATGGGTCCGGACTCCAGACGCGCTGTGTCACCAGGAGGCAGGGCGAGTGTACGGATCCGATCGGGACGCCGTAGTGGTCGGACAGTCCCTTCAAGGCCGACACGTCCTGGCTGACCGCGTCCGTCCACACCATCACTTCGACGCCGTCATATCCGAGCGTCGCCGCCATCTCGAAGCCGGCAGCGGTCGGCTCCGGAAACACCGACGACGTCGACAGCAGTACGGGAGTCACCTCACCGACCTTAGCCGCCCCCGCCACCCCGAGCCCCTCACCAACCACGTAACCGTCCCGCTGTCACGTCCACCCGTATAGCCCTCACCGACCGACGGAGAGCTGCCCCGCCCGCCCGGGCCGGCTTTCCCACGACAGACCTAAACGCTCTGCAGAACGAGCGCCGCAGCCCGGAGTGTATGCCAGACTACGGACTGTGCCGGTGCGCGGCGCCTGGCCGGGGGAGGGCACATGACGCTCACCATCAATGCTGCCGGGGCGGGTGACACCTGGAGTGCGGGCGGCGCGGACTTCCGAATTCTCGCGGACGGCAGCGCGGTCGATGCACGCTGGGGCCTCGTGGAGTGCAGTCTGGCTCCTGGATGGGGCGGGCCGCCTCAACATATCCACCGTGAGCATGACGAGAGCTTCTTCATCCTGACCGGCACCGTGAAGTTCATCAGCGGACGCGATGAATTGCTGGCCACCGCAGGCGCCTTGGTCACCGCACCCATCGGCGATCCGCATACGTTCGGCAACGCCGACGATCAGGCTCCGGCGAGCCTTCTGCTCACGACGACACCAGAGCGGTACATCGGCTACCTCAAGGAGCTAGCCACGCTACGACCCGGGCCCGACGGACAACTCGAACCGGCTGACATTCTCGCCATCATGAGTCGATACGGCACCGAGCCGTACCGTCCTGCCTGAGCGAACTGCGCAAGGGACCGCGAACTAAGAGTCCGGCCCTGCCCCAGATCTTCGAGGGCTTCCACCCGTATAGCCCTCACCCGCCGACGGTGACGTGCCCCCACGGACCTCGGGCCGGCTTTCCCACGACAGACCTAAACGCTCTGCAGTCCGAGTGGGAAAGCCGGCCCGAGCCCTAAGCGCAACCAAACAGAGCAACGACTAACTCTCAAGAACATCGAGCCGCCGCAAGATCACGCCCTCCCGCAACGCCCACGGACAAAGATCCAATACGTCAAGGTCAAACCGATTCATCGCCACTTCCGCCACGATCCCACCGGCCAACAGTTGCCCGGCCCGCCCTGAGTCGACGCCGTCCATCTCCGCGAGGGCGGCGCTCGGGATGTGCCGGATGAATCCGAGGAGTTGGTGCAGGCCGGTCCGGGTGAGCTGCCGCAGCGCCCGTATCCCGGCCGCCGACGGCGCGGACCCGGCCAGCCGGGCGAGCGTGCGGAATGTCTTGGAAGTCGCCACCGCCTTGTCCCAGCCGGTGATGTCGGCCGACTTCAGCGCCTGGTCCAGTGCGTCCTCCGCGAACTCGGTCAGCATCGATATCCCGTGCTCGCGGCGGGTCGCCGTTCAGGAATTGGCGGGTCATCCGGCCGGCTCCGAGCGGCAACGACAGCGCCCGGGCCGGTTCTTCGTCGATGCCCACTCCGATTTCCAGCGAGCCGCCGCCGATGTCGAGCACGAGCAGGTTGCCGGCGGACCAGCCGTACCAGCGGCGTACCGCCAAAAAGGTCATCCGGGCCTCGCCCTCGCCGGAGAGGACGCGCAGCTCGACGCCGGTTTCTTTGCGCACGCGGGCCAGGACCTCGGCCGAGTTCTTGGCGTCGCGGACCGCGGAGGTCGCGAAGGCCAGCAGGTCCTCGGTATCCAGCTTCGCGGCGGCGTCGCGCGCCGAAAGGACGGACGTGACGAGCGAATCCGCTCCGGCCTTAACCAGCCGCCCGTCCTTGCCGATCTGTTCGATCAGCCGGAGCCCGGCCTTGACCGAATGTGCCGGCCACGGGTGCGCGCCGAGATGGGCGTCAACGACAAGCAGGTGCACGGTGTTGGAACCCACATCCAGAACGGCCAGTCGCATGTTCATACCCGTATCTATCTCGCGGCGCTGCTCGTCGGGAGCCGCGCTGGTCGTACGCTATCCGGATGGGCGCAAAAGGCACCAGCACTCGCCGATCACGCGGCTCCATCGCGGTCGCCGTCGACGACGCTGAGACGGACGATCCGCGCAGCCGCGAGGTCGAGCTCGACTTCCCGCGCGAATACGTCGAGTTCACCGACCCGGCGAACGCCGAACACGTCATCCGCGCGGACCTCACCTGGCTGCTGTCCGGCTGGACGTGCATCTTCGGGCGGGGCTGCCACGGCATTGTCGCGGGTCGCCCCGACGATGGTTGCTGTTCGCACGGAGCGTTCTTCACCGACGAGGACGACCAGAAGCGGGTACGGGCGGCGACCAAGCGCCTGACCCCGCAGACCTGGCAGCACTACCGGCGGGGCTTCAAGAACTACACCGAGACGGACACGATCGACGGAACCAACCCGGCCCTGCGTACGGCGACGCGCCCCGATGGCCCGTGCGTCTTCCTGAACGATGCCGATTTCCCGGGCGGCGGTGGATGCGCGCTGCACGGACAGGCGCTGCGCGACGGCGTACATCCGTTGGAGTACAAGCCCGACGTGTGTTGGCAGCTGCCGGTCCGCCGGGAGCAGGACTGGACCACCCGGCCCGACGGCACCAAGATCCTGCTGACGGTGCTCGGTGAGTTCGACCGCCGCGGTTGGGGCGAAGGCGGCCACGACCTGCACTGGTGGTGCACGTCGTCGCCGGAGGCCCATGCCGGCACGAGGCCGATGGTCGAGGAGTACGGGCCGGAGCTGATCGCGTTGATCGGCCGGTCGGCGTACGACGAGCTGCATGAGATCTGCCTGCGGCGGCTCAAGCTCGGCCTCGTCGCGATCCATCCGGCCACCGCCGCCGCCGAGGCCGACGCCGGCTGACGAGGCCGGATCACCGGTCGCGTAGGCCGCCGAGCTTGTCCGGATTCAACGTCATCCGGATGCCGACCACGCGGCCGTTGTCGACATCCAGCGACACGGATCCGGCTGGCACGCCGCCGAACGACCCGATCAGCCCAGGAGCGCCGTTGATCGTCGCGATCGTCATCTCGATGCCTTGCGTGGCGGGTTTCGCGAGGACGCCGAACAGCCAGCGGGCGACGTTGTCGGCGCCGTAGAGAGGCCGCCGGGCCGCGGCGACCTTGCCGCCACCGTCGCTCCACGCCGCGACGTCGGGCGCGAGGATCTCCATCATCGCGGCCATGTCACCGCCGGCGCAGGCGTCGCGGAACCGCGCCACCAGGTCGGCCTGGGTCGCGGCATCGGTCGTGTACCGCGGCCGCCGGGCCTGTACGTGTTCCCGCGCCCGGTGCGCCAGCTGCCGTACGGCC
>DATCXD010000589.1:0-2259 GCA_036566005.1 Micromonosporaceae bacterium
ACGCAGCCGAGGTCGGCGAGCAGGCGCGCCGCCGTACCGGCCGGGTAGTCGACCCCGGCGATGCGCGACGGATGGTCGGCCGCCATCCGGATCTCGGCCCGCGGCGCGACCGTGTCCACATCGGTCACGCCCGGATCGACCGTCCCGCCGCCGTACCGGGTCAGCAATTCGACCGCGCGCGCCGCCGCGACCAGCGTGAGTTCCGGGTCGACGCCGCGCTCGAACCGCTTGGATGCCTCCGACGGCAGCTTGTGCCGGCGGGCGGTGTGCGCGATCGCGAGCGGCGCCCAGTGCGCCGCCTCGAACAGCACATCGGTGGTGTCGTCGGCGACCTCGGTGGAGGCACCGCCCATTACCGCGGCGAGTGAGATCACCCCGGAGTCGTCGGTGATGACGATGTCGTCACCGTCGAGCGTGCGCTTCACGCCGTCCAGAGTGGCGAGCGTCTCGCCGTCGGCCGCCCGCCGGATGACGAGCGGGCCGCGCAGCCGCGCCAGGTCGAACGCGTGCATCGGTTGGCCGAGGTCGAGCATCAGGTAGTTCGTGATGTCGACGATCAGCGAGACCGGACGCATGCCGGCGTGGACCAGGCGCGTCTTCATCCAGTCCGGGCTGGCCGCGGTCGGGTCGACGCCGCGTACGGTCACGGCCGTGAAGCGGTCGCACCCGCGCTCATCGAGGACCCGCACGGGATAGCCACCGTCGGCCGGCACTGCAGGCGTGATGGCGGCCGCCGGATCCGTGTAGGGCAACTCCAGCGAGTGCGCGAGTTCGCGCGCGACGCCGCGTGCGGACAGGCAGTAGCCGCGGTCGGCCGTGATGGCCATATCGACGATGACGTCGTCGAGCCCGATGACCGGCCGCGCGTCGACGCCGGGTTCGGCGGACACGTCGGCGGGCAGCACGATGATGCCCGAGTGATCGTCGCCGAGGCCAAGCTCGCGCTCGGAGCAGATCATGCCGTCGGAGAGGCGGCCGTAGGTCTGCCGCGAGGCGATCGCGAAGTTGCCGGGCAGCACGCTGCCGGGCAGCGCGACGACGACGAGATCACCAGCGACGAAGTTGGTCGCACCACACACGATCGACTGCGGTTCACCGGGCGTCGACCCCATGGTGCCGACGTCGACCAGGCAGTGCCGGATCGGCTTCTTGAAGCCGTTCAGCTCCTCAATCTCGAGAACCCGCCCGACGACGAGCGGACCGGTGACCCTCGACCGTAGGTCGGTTATCTCCTCGACCTCGAGCCCGACGCGGACCAGCGCCTTCTCCAGAGCGTCCATATCGGCGGGCGCGTCGACGTACTCACGCAGCCAGGAAACGGGGATGCGCATGGCCGATCAGACCTCCATCCCGAAGCCGCGCGTGAAGCGCACGTCTCCCTCGACGATGTCCCGCATGTCCGGGACACCGTTGCGGAACATGAGCGTGCGTTCGATGCCCATGCCGAACGCGAATCCCGTGTAGACATCCGGATCGATGCCGCACGCGATGAGCACGTGGGGGTTGACCATCCCGCAGCCACCCCACTCGGTCCAGCGCGGACCGTCGCGGTGCTGCGCGTAGTACACGTCGAACTCCGCCGACGGTTCGGTGAACGGGAAGTACGACGGGCGCCACCGCGTCTTCGCACCGGGCCCGAGCATCACCTTCGCGAAATGGTCGAGCGTGCCCTTCAGGTGCGCCATGGTGATGCCCTTGTCCACCACGAGTCCCTCGACCTGGTGGAACACCGGGGTGTGAGTCGCATCCAGCTCATCGGTGCGGTACGTACGGCCAGGGCACACGATCGCGATAGGCGGCTGCTGCGCGAGCATCGTCCGCGCCTGTACCGGTGAGGTGTGGGTGCGCAAGACCAGCCCGCTGCCGGTCTCGACGGTCGGCGGCGGCGGCAGCGTGCCACCCTCGGCGACGCGCTGCGCGGCGGCCACATAGAACGTGTCCATCATCGTGCGCGCCGGGTGGTCCGGGACGAGGTTGAGCGCGTCGAAGTTGTGCCACTCGGATTCGACCTCGGGGCCCTCGGCGATCTCATAGCCCATGCCGATGAACAGGTCGCCGATGCGCTCCATCAACGTGGTCAACGGATGGCGGGCACCGCGCGCGCGCCGATCGGTCGGCAGCGTCACGTCGACCCATTCCTCGGCGAGCACCCGCTGCGCCGCCTCTGCCGCGAGCGCTGCGTGCCGGAGGTCGTACGCGCTCTGGATCGCCTGGCGCGCCGCGTTCACCCGGGCGCCGGCCTCGGCCTTGGCCGCCGGC
>DATCXD010000606.1:0-2287 GCA_036566005.1 Micromonosporaceae bacterium
ACGTCGTGGTGGCGGTAGGGCCCTCCGCCCGGCCCCTCGGGGTGTCGACTCTCCGCCGCCCCCGGACTTGTACGGGAGTTCGGCGGTCACCGGCCCGAATCGCGGCCAACTTCCGTACAAATGCGCGCCCCCGACGGCAAGGACGCCACCACATGCTCGTGGCCAGACCGCCCGGGCCGAGTCACACCCAGCCGCCCCGGGACTTGTACGGGAGTTCGGCGGTCGCCGGCCCGGATCGCGGCCAACTTCCGTACAAATGCGCGCCCCGGGTGCGGTCGAGCGCCGAACTTACGTACAAGCGCGGGCCAGGCCGAGGGCCCCCGGCCGAGGGCACGGCCCAGTCGAGGGCACGACCGGCCAAGAACGGCGCGGGCAGAGGGCGCGGGAAACGGACTACGACTCGGTGGGGCTTGACCAGTTCACGGTCGGCGACTCGTCGCCGAGGGCACGCTGGCTCACGGCGAACACCGACGTCGTCGCGACGCCCAACTCAGCGACCGGAATCGCGGCCAACGTGTCGCGCACCCAGGCCGCGGTCGGGCGGTCGCTCGGACCGTTGCGCATTCCCGCCCGCAGTACGTCGAGCAAAGGCAAGCCGACGCCCGGTAGGTCGGGAATCGGCTGGTCGAAGAGGTCGATGAGCGTCCGTACGCTCGGCATGCTGTCCTCCGACCATCGCGGCGGGCGACCGCGCAGCATGGCGTAGAGCGACGCACACAGCGAGTAGACATCGGCCGCGGCGGATGGCTTTATGTCGTACTGGAACATCTCCGGGGCGGCGTACGCCGGCGTCAGCACGTCCATCGCGAGCGACGTTTCGCGGGTCTCGGACAGCACGGCCAGACCGAAGTCGGCGAGCGCCGGTTCGCCGAATCGCGAGCAGAGCAGGTTCGCCGGCTTCACGTCGCGATGCAGCACGCCGCGCGCGTGAGCGTCGTCCAATGCGTCCGCGATCTTCACGCCGACGTCGCGCACCTCGGCCGGCGGCAGCGGCGCATGCAGCATCCGTTCCGCGTACGTCCCGGCGCACAACTCCATGATCAGGTACGGATGGCCATCTTCGGTCACACCGACGTCGAACAGATCCACGACATGCGGATGGCCCGACATTTCCCCGGCCGCGTGCGCCTCGCGAAGGAAACGCCGTTGATCACGCTCATCATCCAGGGCCCGGTGCTCGACTTTGACCGCGACCGGCCGGCCGACCGACTCCTGCCGTGCCCGGTAGACCGTCGCGTAGCCGCCGTGCGCCAGCACCGTCAGGCCGGTCAAACCAGGCACAACGGGCACGCGAGGCGTTGCCGGGGACCGATCCACGCATACGAAACTAACGCAGCCCGGTCGCGCTTGGGTGTCCCGGCCGGCCGCGGCGTTGTCCGATGATCCACCACCGTGGACGATTCGCGTCGCACCAGCGACAGTCGCACCGGCGACTGCCACAGCCGCCGAAATCGTCCACGCCCATGAATCACGCCGCCACGTAACCGCGACAAACGGCGCGCTACCCCGCGTCGCCGAGGGCGGCCAGAAGGTCGTCGCTGGCGGCGCGCTCGCTGCGTTGTTCGGTGGCGTATGCCGACGTCACCGCCTCGCCCGCCGATATCCGTGCCGAGTCCAGTTCGCCGTCACTGGCCAGCGCCCGGGCCAGGATCCGCTGGGCCAAGCAGGCGCTGCGGGCGTCCTCGCCGGGGGCGACGATCGCTCGACTCGCCCACTCGACCGCCGCTGGAAACCGGCCAGCGACAATCAACGCCTCGGCGTACGCGGCGACGGCCTGCCGCCGAGTGATGAGCAGCGACGGTGCCTTGGACGCGACCGCGACCGGCTCCAGATGCCCTAACGCGGCGTCGATGTCACCTACGGCCAGCCGCGCCATGCCCAGGAGCACGTGCGGCCCGACCTGTGCCGCTTCGAGGACATGATGTGGCTCGACCGCAGCGAGGACGGCGTGCGCGTCGGCCTCGGCCGCGTCCGGTTCCCCCCGGTCCAGGTGCACGAAGCCGCGGATCGTACGTGACATGCCGATGAGCAGCGGGTGCCCGGTCCGGTCGCCGTACTCCAATGCCTCGGAGAGCAGGTCCACCGCATGATCTGGCTCGGCGAGCCCGCGGGCGATGATCCCGCGCACGACCAGGGCAAATCCGCGCCCCCATTCGTCCGATGTGGCCGCGAACTCGCCGTAAGCACGCCGGGCCGACCGGTCGGCGTTCGCGAGGTCGCCGAGTTCCGCCGCGGCGTACGCGTCGATTGCCCGTAGCGTCGCGACCGCCCACTGATCACCGACCCG
>DATCXD010000610.1:0-5735 GCA_036566005.1 Micromonosporaceae bacterium
AAGCCCGGCCCGCGCGCGGCCGGTGGCGCCGCGCCGATCCCCGACGACCCGGATCCGGAACGCTTGATCAGCGCGCGGCTACACCGGGATCTGGCGATCGAGGACGGCCTGGCGTCCTGGCGCGAGGAGGAGCGGCGCATGGGTCGCACCATGGTGCCGGCCTGGCATCCCGAGGCGGGCTCAGCCGCCTGACCCCACGCCGGACACGGTTAATCGAGTCGCTGGAAGATCACCATTGCCGGTACGCTCGATCGTTGTGTACACCGCGACAGCCGTCTTCGACCTGCTCCTACCGGCCGATTCGCGGTCGTTGAAGGCGAAGCGTTCGTACGTCCGGCCGATCGTCGCCGCGCTGCACAAATTCGAGGTGGCCGCGGCCGAGGTCGGCGCGCTCGAACTGCACGGGCGCACGGAGATCGGCGTCGCTTCGGTCGCCGCGACACCGGCGCACGCGCGGGAAGTCGTCGACTCGTGTGAGCATCTGATCGCGGGGCGGCCGGAAGTGGAGATCCTGTCCGTACGGCATCGGCTGCACGGCGCCGACGACTGACGCGCAGCCGCCCGCTCGTCAGAACGACCCATCGGTGCGGGCCCGGCGAGGATGCGGAGCCCGAGTAGAGTCGAGATCAGTCCCCACCTTGCGACCTGACGCGACCCGACGCGATGCTGCGCCCGCCGACTAGCACCGCGACAAGTGCGACAAGCCCGCGACAAGCACAGTGGAGGTGCGAAATGACGGATCCTGCGCGGATTCGCCGGCACGCCGAGCGGATTCGGGAGCTCGTCGCTTCCGCCGTACGGACCCAGGTCAAAGATCCCCGGCTCGGGATGCTCACGATCACCGACGCGAGGATCACCGGCGACCTCCGCGAAGCCACCGTCTTCTACACGGTGCTCGGCGATGCCGAGGAGAAGGCGGACACCGCCGCTGCGCTCGACAGCGCGAAGGGTTTGCTTCGCAGCACGGTCGGCAAAGCCCTCGGGCTCCGGCACTCGCCCTCGCTCGCGTTTGTCCTGGATGACGTGCAGGACCACGCCAAGGAGATCGACGAGTTGCTCGCGGTGGCCCAACACGCCGACGCTGAGGTGCAGCGCCGGGCCGCCGGGGCAACGTTCGCCGGTGACCCGCAGCCGTACAAGGTCGATCACGTCGAGGACGATGACGACGAGGACTGATCGGCGAATCTTGGTGCGTTTGCGGCGCTACGGCACCGCGGACGCACCAAGATCTCGGCTGGTGACCTGTCGCGCGACCAAAATGTTGCGGACCGTGGATGACCTGATCGCGGTGCGTCCACTATGCGAGATTCCGTCGACGGCGTTTCACCTGAACGATAGTTTGGTGGGGTGATACCGGCGCCTAACCTGGCGCGGTAGCCCACGGCCACCCAATTCCGGCGATCCCGGACGGCGACCGCGACGGCAATACGAGTTTCACGTCGCACGACATGCCTGTTCCAGGAGTATCGCCATGCCCACGAACCGCAAGCCAAAGCCCACGCCCACGGTGCCGAACCCGGTCGAGGAAGCGCGTCGCGCCCTGCAGACGTCGATGGACACGCGTCAGTAGACCCTCATCCGCGGGTGCTGATCCGTGCGCTCGCGACGGCACGAGCACGATCCGGCGGCAACCTCCCCACGATTCGGCTGCAACCTCCCTGGTCCGCTTCGCTAGCCGCCGGCGCGCCTACGTCCAGGTCTGGGTGCCCGATCTGCTGATCACTCCGGCAGATCCGGCGCCCAGACCTATGTGACCAATCGGCGTCCGTCGCGGCGATCCGCATCGATGATCCCGGCCCGCATGATCCCGGCTCGCATAATCCCGAACCGGATGATCGCGGTACGGATGATCATGGCGCGGATGATCATGGACGACCGCGAAACTGATTGCCGGCGTCGTTGCGGGTTCTGCAAGGATCTGGACCGTGGGCGAACCGGTGCTGGGCGATGTCGGCGGACGCGAACCCGTCTCGGCCACCCCCGGGCCCGATCCCGCGCCACCGGCTCTGCGTACTGATGCCCGCCGCATTGCCGCCCTGGCACTGCCGGCTCTGGTCGTCCTCGCCGCCGAACCGCTTTACGTGCTGGTCGACACGGCCGTCGTCGGACACCTCGGCGGCACCGCGCTGGCGAGCCTCGCGGTCGGCGGCACCGTCATTTCGTTCTGCGCCTGGCTCGGCGGCGTGTTGGCGTACGGCACGACCGGCCGCGCCGCCCGGCAGTTCGGCTCCGGCGACCGTGCGGCAGCGGTGGCGGAAGGCGTGCAAGCGTCCTGGCTCGCGCTCGCGGCCGGACTCGTCATCCTGATCGGAGCGCAGTTTGCGGCCGGTCCGGTCGTCCGTACCCTCGGGGGTTCTAACCCGGACGTGGCGCACGGCGCGGTCACCTGGCTGCGGATCGCGGCGCTGGGCGCGCCCGGATTGTTGCTCGCGACGGCCGGCAACGGCTGGATGCGGGGCGTGCAGGACATGCGGCGGCCGCTCATCTATGTGCTCGGCGCAAACCTGTTCTCGGCCGCGCTGTCGCCGATCCTCGTCTACGGATTCGGCATCGGCCTCGCCGGGTCGGCCATGGCCAACGTCGCCGCGCAGGTGATCGTCGGCGTCCTGTTCGTGCACGCGCTGCTGCGGGAACGGGTCCCGCTGATACCGCATGGTGCGCTGCTCCGCGCCCAACTGACCGGCGGCCGCGACCTGCTCATCCGCGGTGGCGCGTTCCAGGTCTGCTTCCTGTCGATGACGGCCGTCGCGTCGCGGTTCGGTGCGGCCGCACTCGGCGCGCACCAGATTGCCTGGGAGTTGTGGCTCTTCTGCGCGCTCGCCCTGGATGCGATCGCGATCGCCGCGCAGTCGTTGATCGGTGCCGTATTGGGCGGCTCGGACGCGGGCGCGGCCCGGTCGCTCACTCGCCAGTTCATTCGCGTAGGGCTCGTCTGCGGCCTGGCGATGGGCGCCCTGATCGGTGCTGGCGTGCGGGTGCTGCCGCGTTTGTTCTCCAGCGACCCGCACGTGCTCGGCCAGGCGCTGGTGATCTGGCCGTGGTTCGCCGCGATGATGCCGCTGTCGGCCGTCGTGTTCGCGCTGGACGGCGTGCTGATCGGCGCCGGTGACCTGGCATTCCTCCGCAACCTGACGCTCGTCGCCGGCCTGCTCGCGTTCTGCCCGATGATCTGGCTCTCGCTCGCGCTGCACTGGGGCCTGACCGGCATCTGGGCCGGGCTGACGCTGTTCGTCGTCGTACGGCTGCTCGGGATCGGCGCGCGCGTCCGGCGCGGAGCCTGGGCGGTCCCGGGTGCGACGCGAGCGTGACGCGGGTGAACTGACAAGCTGATCAGCGTGTGCGCTGCGAAACGTTCGTCGCCGGACGACCCGGCCGGTCTGATCGTGATCGACAAACCGGGCGGGATGACCTCGCACGACGTCGTATCCCGCGTGCGGCGGTTGGCCCGCACGCGCCGAGTCGGTCACGGTGGCACCCTCGACCCGATGGCCACCGGAGTGCTCGTGATCGGCGTCGGTCGCGCGACTCGGCTGCTGACGTACGTGATTGGGGCCGACAAGCGCTACCGCGCGACGATCCGGCTCGGCGCGTCGACGATCACCGACGATGCCGAGGGCGAGGTGGTCGCTCGCGCGTCTGTCGCGGGGATCGGCGACGACGCTGTGCGGGCCGGCCTCGCGGCGCAGACCGGCACCGTCAGCCAGGTGCCGTCCGCGGTGAGCGCGATCAAAATCAACGGCCAGCGGGCGTACGCCAAGGTGCGCGCCGGTGAATCCGTCGAGTTGGCGGCGCGTACGGTGACGATTTCCGCGATCGATGTGCTGGATATCCGGCGGGTTCGGGTGATCGACGGTTCCGACGCCGTCGGTGGCTCGGTTGCTGGTGGCTCGGTTGCTGGTGGCTCGGTTGCCGACGGTCCGGACGTGGTCGAGCGCTCGGGTGTGGTCGAACGCTCGGGTGTGGTCGAACGCTCGGGTGTGGCCGACGGTTCGGACGTGGTCGACGTGGATGTCGACGTTGCCTGCTCGACCGGCACGTACGTCCGGGCGATCGCCCGCGACCTCGGCGCCTCGCTCGGTGTCGGCGGACATCTGACGGCCCTGCGACGTACGGCTGTCGGCGCCTTCACGCTGGCCGAATCGGTCACGCTCGACGCTCTCGCGAACCTGGTCGAGGCGGGCGGTTCGCCGATCGCGTTGTCCTTGAACGAGGCCACGGCCCGATTCTTCGCGCGACGCGACGCGACACCGGATGAGGCGACCGTGCTGTCCCACGGTGGCCCGCTGCCTGCGATCGGTCTTGACGGACCGTACGCCGTGTTCGGACCGGACGGGTCGGTGATCGCGATCGTGACCGAGCGCGACGGCAAGACCCGCGCCGAGGTGGTCTTCGCCCCCGCCTGACCCGCGCGCTGGTGTTGGGTGGTGAGACTCCGCAGTTTGTACGGAACTTGGGCGGCGTTGGCGCTTCCGAGCCGCCAACTTCCGTACAAGTGCGAAGGCAAGATCGCTAAGAGCCTCGGCGCGAAACGTTGTCCACAAAGGTGCCGCGAATCGCTGCGATCGTGTCCCTATTCCGTGCCGTGCCTCGTTACGGCTTTGTCGGTGGATCCCGGCGCCTCGTGCGGCACTTGTACGGAAGTTGCCCGGTCAGCGGCGGCCTGTACGCCCAAGTTCCGTACAGTTCCGGGTGAGCGTCGGCGAGTGGGAGCGCCGCCGCCGTCCACAGCGGTGGCGTCGGGACTTCCGTCGTCGATGACTCCGCCACGAGGCTGGTCGCCATGTCGACTTTGCACCGGCGTCCGCCGTCGCTCGAATTCCATGTCTTTCGCGGATCGGACGTGGTGTCTCAACGACTACTGACCGCGGACCAGCTGCGTAGCCGGTCGTGGCAACATGTGCGATACGACGTCTACGGCGACGCGCGCCTCGAATGTGATCATGGGCTCGCCTGCCGTGCTGCGATCACCGGACTTCCGCCCCGCGCAACGATCGCCGGCCCGTCCGCCGCGTACCTTTGGGGCGTCGATCACGCGGCCGGACCGGACGACGACGTGCACCTGATCGCGCCGTTCGATGCCCGCATCAGCCCACGCCGAGGCGTCCGAGTCCACGCCGTTCGCCTGCACAGCGGTGAGCGAGTGGATGGCGCACTGCCTCGGACGACTCCGTTGCGTACGGCCTGGGACGTCGCCGGATGGCTCGCGCCGCTGGCGGCGGTCCCGATCATCGACGGCCTGCTGGCGGCGCAGCTCGTGAGCGCGGTCGAGTTGGCCGACATGGTCGTGGCGCGGGCGGGCAAGCGCGGTTCCCGACGGGCCGCCACCGCATTCGGTCTTGCCGACGCTCGCGCACAATCGGCGCCGGAATCGCGGCTACGGGTCCGCTTCGTGTTGGCCGGCTTGCCGCGTCCGGCCGTGCAACTGGCCGTTGTCGTGGGCGGCGGCATTGTGCTCCACCCGGATCTGGCGTGGGAGGAGTTCCGCGTCGCGGTCGAGTA
This sequence comes from Micromonosporaceae bacterium, assembly GCA_036566005.1. Lineage (GTDB taxonomy): Bacteria > Actinomycetota > Actinomycetes > Mycobacteriales > Micromonosporaceae > DASQPR01. Next base: position 5,500 of record DATCXD010000610.1, read on the forward strand.
CGACGGCGTGTGGCACGCCACGGCCGATCAGATGCGCCGCGACCGGCGCCGGCTGAATCTGCTGGTCGCCGACGGCTGGCTCGTGCTCCATGTCACATCGGACCGGCTCGGCCGCGACTTCGGCGGTGTCGTGCGCGAGGTCAAAGCCGCGCTCGCGTCGCGCGGCTGGCGCGGCTGACGCTCGGCACGCGCTCAAAACCCCGGGCTGGCACGGCTGGCGTGGCTGACGCGCGGCA
>DATCXD010000617.1:0-2211 GCA_036566005.1 Micromonosporaceae bacterium
CCGCCGTCGGCGTGACCCGCATCGTCCAGGTTGGCTGCGACGTGCCGTCGTCGCGGTGGAGCGCGGCGCTCGCCGCCGACCACTCGTCGGTGGTCGCGACGGTCGCGCTCCATCCGAACGAGGCACCTCTGCTCGCCGCGTCCCCGCCGACGATGTCGAGGTGCGTGTGACTGTCCATCACGGCCACCGCGAGCGGCTCGGGTGCCGGCGGAAACTCGCCCTCGCGGCGATGGGCCGCGCGGACCGCACGGGAATCGGTGTCGGTCATCGCTCCATCGATCATTGCGGTGCGCCCAGCCGGGCCAGCTCCTCCTCGACGATGGACGGGTCGAGCTTGCGGAACACCGGCTTCGGCGCCTGCAATGCCGTGCCCGCCTCGATCGCGACATGCTCCCAGCGCGCACCCTGCGTGTAGTCGCCGGCGATGATCGGATAGCCCGGGCCGCCATCCAGGTCGTCGACCTCCTGGATGCTGGGCATCGGCGCGTGCACGCCGGTGCCGCCGAGCAGCTCGTGGATCTGCTGCGCGGCGTGCGGCAGGAACGGCGTCAGGAGCGTGTTGCAGTCCTTGATCGCCTGCAGCGCGACATGCAGGATCGTGCCCATCCGCGCCGGATCGTCCTTGAGTTTCCAGGGCGCCTGGTCGGACAGGTATTTGTTCGCCTCACCGACGATCCGCATCGCCTCGTTGATGGCGGCCTTCTGGCGATGCCGGGCGATCAGCCCGCCAACGCGGTCGAAGCCCCCGTTGACGGTCTCCAGGAGCGCTTCGTCGTCGGCCGTGAGCGGGCCGGCCGCCGGAATCGCGCCGAAGTTCTTGGCCGTGATCGAGACCGTACGGTTGACCAGGTTGCCCCATCCGGCGACCAGCTCGTCGTTGTTGCGCCGCAGGAACTCGGCCCAGGTGAAGTCGGTGTCCGTCGTCTCGGGGCCGGCGACGGCAATGAAGTAGCGCAGCGCGTCGGCGTCGTAGCGCTCCAGGAAGTCGCGGACGTAGATCACGACCGACCGCGATGACGAGAACTTGCGGCCCTCCATGGTGAGGTACTCGCTCGACACCACCTCGGTCGGCAGCGCCAGCTCACCGAGCACGCCGGGCTTGCCGCCCTTGGTGCCCTCGCCGTTATACGCGAGCAGTTCGGCCGGCCAGATCTGCGAGTGGAACGTGATGTTGTCCTTGCCCATGAAGTAGTAGGACCGCGCGCCGTGCAAGTCGCTGGCGGTGCCGGTCTCGATGGGGGTCTCGCCACCGGAGACCTCCGGCGACCACCACCGCTTCCACGCCTCGTCGTCACCCGTACGCCGGGCCCACTCGATCGACGCCGACAGGTAACCGATGACGGCGTCGAACCACACGTATAGGCGCTTGGCCGGGTTGTCTTCCCAGCCGGGCAGCGGCACCGGAATGCCCCAGTCGATGTCGCGCGTCATCGCGCGCGGGCGGATGTCGTCGAGCAGGTTGAGCGAGAACTTCAACACGTTCGGGCGCCAATCCGTCCGCGTCCGCAGCCAGGCACCCAGAGCCTCGGCGAGCGCCGGCAGGTCCAGGAAGAAGTGCTCCGTCTCAATGAACTCCGGCGTCTCGCCGTTGATCCGGCTGTGCGGGTCGATGAGGTCGATCGGGTCGAGCTGGTTGCCGCAGTTGTCGCACTGGTCGCCGCGCGCGCTGTCGTAACCGCAGATCGGGCACGTTCCCTCGATGTAGCGGTCGGGCAGCGTACGCCCGGTCGACGGGGAGATCGCCCCCTGCGTCGTCTCGGCGATCATGTAGCCGTTGGCGTACACGCCCTTGAACAGCTCCTGTGCGACGGCGAAATGGTTGCGGGTGGTCGTGCGGGTGAACAGGTCGTAGGACAGCCCGAGCGCGTGCAGATCCTCGACGATCATGCGGTTGTACCGGTCGGCCAGCTCCCGCGGCGTCACGCCTTCCTTCTCCGCCTGCACCAGGATCGGCGTGCCGTGCTCGTCGGTGCCCGAGACCATGAGCACGTCGTGACCGGCCATCCGCATGTACCGGCTGAATACGTCGGAGGGCACCCCGAAGCCGGAGATATGGCCGATGTGGCGCGGACCGTTGGCATAGGGCCAGGCGACCGCGGCGAGAACGTGACTCATGAGAGCCAACTCTATCCGTGGAGCCTCGCGGCTGCGGCTACGCATCGGCTCTATCCACGGAGCCTCGCGGCTGCGGCTACGCATCGGCTCTATCCA
>DATCXD010000685.1:0-3500 GCA_036566005.1 Micromonosporaceae bacterium
CAATCATCGTCGCCGATTGTGGTGGCGGCGCCGGGCGTCGCGCTACCACTGGTCGCGGCGCCGGCCGCCGCGCTGCCGCCAACGACTCTCGCCGTCGGAGAAACGCCGGTTGAGGCACCCTCCGATGCGGTGGCATCCGAGCCGCGCTGCCGCGCGCCACCGGACTCGGACCGACCGTTGCGCCGGCCGGTTGTCGGCGGCGTGGTAGCGGTGGCCGGCGTGACCTCGACCGGGCCAGGTGTGTTCGGTCGAACCGGACCGGTCGTGCTCGCATTCGCCGGCGCGACAACGCCCGGCTGCCCCGCGACCTCGCATTGCACCTGCCAGCGGCCACCGAGGATCTCGTAGAGCGCGTCGAGTAACAACTCGGGCGCGCTCGCCAGCGCCTGCGCGTGGAACTGGTGCTTGAACAGCAGAACCAGTACGTCGCCGCGAACGTCTCGTACGGTCGCCTCTCGTACGACGGCGGCCGCCCGCGGACTCCTGCGCCGGACCGTCGTCAGCACTTCGTCCCAGATGCGCCGCACGGCGGCCGCGTCCAGGGCCGCGGACGGTGCCGACTCCGGTCGGTCGACGGAGGTGGCCGACGTCTCGTTCTTCGCCTTCGGCGCCGGTTCGGCGGCCGTCACAGGCGGCCGGACCGCCGGCTTCTGGACTGCTTTCGGTGTGGGCACCGGTGCGGGAGTCGCGTCGGTCGATGGGGTACTCGGCACCGAGCGCGCCGCCGCTGGTGCGGCGTTTGTCCGTACCGGCGGATCGGTTTCCTCGCCGGCGAGCGTGAGTCGCCGCTCCATGCGTTCCATGCGCTGCAATAATGCCGCCGCCGAATCGTCCGCGCCGGGCAAAAGCATCCGCGCCGTGACGAGTTCGAGGACGAGCCGCGGCGCGGTCGTGCCACGCATGTCGATCAGACCGGTGTGCACGATGTCGGCCATCCGCGACAGCGTGGCCGGCCCGAAGCGCTCGGCCTGGGCGGTCATCCGCTCGAGTTCGTCGTCGGCCCCGCCGAGCAGGCCCTTGGTCGCCGCATCCGGCACCTGCTGGAGCACAATCAGATCCCGAAGGCGTTCGAGCAGATCGCCGGCAAAGCGACGGGGATCGTGACCGGCCTCGGCGACGCGGTCAATCGTCGCGTAGGCCGCGGCGCCGTCGCCGGCGGCCAGCGCGTCGCACATCTCGTCGATCAGCGCGACGTCGGTGACGCCGAGCAGGGCGACCGCCCGGGCGTAAGTCACACCCTCGGGGCCAGCGCCCGCGATGAGCTGGTCCAGCACCGAGAGGGCGTCGCGAGCCGAGCCGCCGCCGGAGCGGACGACCAGCGGAAACACGGTCGGCTGCACCGTCACGCCCTCGGCCGCGCAGAGCTGCTCCAGGTATGGCCGCAGGATGCCCGGCGGGATGAGCCGGAACGGGTAGTGGTGTGTGCGGGACTTGATCGTCCCGAGGACCTTCTCCGGTTCGGTCGTCGCGAAGACGAACTTGACGTAGTCGGGCGGCTCCTCGACGAGCTTCAACAGCGCGTTGAAGCCGGCCGGCGAGACCATGTGGGCCTCGTCGATCACGTACACCTTGAAGCGGCTGGAGACCGGCGCGAAGAACGCGCGCTCCCGCAGGTCACGGGCATCGTCAACGCCACCGTGGCTGGCCGCGTCGATCTCGATGACGTCGATCGAGCCGGGACCGTCGGGGGCGAGGGCGATGCACGACTCACACTCGCCGCACGGGTCCGGTGTCGGGCCCTTCACACAGTTCAGCGAACGGGCGAGGATCCGCGCGCTGCTCGTCTTGCCGCAGCCGCGGGGGCCAGAGAACAGGTATGCGTGGTGCAGGCGGCCGGTGCGCAGGGCCTGACTGAGCGGCTCGGTGACGTGGTCCTGGCCGATGATCTCGGCGAACGTCCGCGGCCGATATTTGCGATATAGCGCCAGCGCCATCGGGTCGCGTCCCTCCAACCGCCTCCGGGGTCATGCCGTGCGTGGTCATGCCGTCCGCCGCGGCGGGACAAGCCTCTCACGCCGATCCGACATCGCACACCGTGCGACGGGTGGGATTGGTGAGGCGACATCGGCGCGGTCGCGGGGCCTGGGGCCATGCGGTCGTACGCGCATGAAAGGCCCCCCGTGCACCCGTCAGAGCCCGCTTATCCTTGCTGCCTTCCGGCCCTGGGGAGGTTCACAGGTTGTACGCCGCACGAGGGGTGATGTAACTCTACCCGACCGGGCGTACCGGCCGCCGGTCCATGCCCGCGCCGACGCCCTTGCCAAGATCGAAGGGGCGGTCAACCGGCAGCGTACCCGCGCCAGGTTTTGATCTTGGTTCTCCGTGTATCCCCGCTGGCGCGGCCCGGGTCGTTCTGTATCCTTCTCGGCGGAGGATTCGCCTAGAGGCCTAGGGCGCACGCTTGGAAAGCGTGTTGGGTTCACACCCTCACGAGTTCGAATCTCGTATCCTCCGCCACCTTCCAGCAGCGCAAATGCTCGGCCGACGGCATCCGGATCGGCCGGGCGTTGATCTTCAAATGGGCCGTAGCCTCATTCGTAGTCTTATTTGCGCTCACGAGGCTCGCCTGCGGCGGCTTCCTCGCGGTCCCAGATGAGCCCGTCGACTCGGCGCGCGATGTCGGCGCGAATCGGGTCTGTGACGTGTTGGTATCTGGCGGCCATCGCGGTGCTCGACCAGCCCATGATCCCCATGACGGCACGCTCAGGCACACCGAGGATCAGCAGAACGGTCGCAGCGGTGTGGCGAGCATCGTGCAAGCGCCAATCTTCAACACCCGCATCCCGCAACAGCTGCTTCCAGTGGTGATAGTCCGCACTTGGGTTGATCGGATGCCCGGTAACGGTGGTGAACACCCAGCCACCCTCGGACCACAGCTAGGCACGCGGCGGCTCGCTCCAGGTCCTGCTTGACGCGATGCGCGCGGAGCAGCTGCACAAGCGGTGCTGGGAGACCGACCGTGCGACGGCCGGCGCACGACTCGGTCTCGTCGGTGTCAGGCCGCGCCTGGACTCGATTGGGGCAGTACCCGGCCGCACGCCCACATGGTCTGGTGCATCCGTGCGAGTACCGCGGCCGTAGACGTCCGCGTCGCACATGCAGCAGCCCTTCGTTGAGGTCGGATGTTGGACCACCGTTCCAGCAGCGGCAGCAGCCATTGGAGCCGCTCGTGGGCGGGCCAGGCACCGGTGTCGGTCCAGATAACCCAGGCGTCGGTGGCGCCCAGACCGAGGGTCGCTTTGGTGTTGACCGCGATGACAGGCCGCCGACCGAGGTCGGTCGGATCGGGCTCGGGGACCATGGGTTCATCGTGGCGCACGGTGCCGTCCTTTGGTCCACCGACGATGACAGCGGCAGGCCAACTAAGGCGCGGAAGTTCGTCTCTGTGGGGAATGACAACGACGAGAAAGCAGCAGCACCAACCGTCGGGGTTGGTGCCGCTGATCTGTTGTTGTAAGTCGGCTTGGCTAGTAGCGGATGACGTACTTTCGCCGCTGCCA
>DATCXD010000688.1:0-2369 GCA_036566005.1 Micromonosporaceae bacterium
GGCGGCAGTGCGTGGCACGGGCACAGCGCGCCCCGATCGGCGCCGGCAGGCACGATGGGTCCGTGGAACTGCATCCCTCCTCGGTCGCGGCGTGGGCCGGTGTCGAATTACGCGGCCCACTCGCTGGCGGCGCGCGCAACCATCCGGGCCGAACGAGGTCGCGAGCGCCTCGTCGTGCGCCATTCCGGCCGGTCGGCCCCGGCGCTCGACTGGGAGCTGGATCTGCTGGAGTTCCTCGATGCTCATGGGATCGGGGTGCCCCGGCCGGTGTCCAGTGACGACGGTCGCCGCCACGTCGACGGCGTACTGATCTATCGATTCATCGACGGCCGGCCGCCTCGCGATCGCGCGGACTGGCAGCGTGCAGTGACGGTACTCACGGCCGTCCACGAGATGACCGAGGGTTGGCCGCAACGGCCCGGGTTCGCGTCCAGCCGGCAGTTGCTCAGCGAAGATCGCGGCGGCGACGTGCGGCTCGACGCCATGCCGGATAAGGCAGTCGACGCCATCCGCGCCGCGTGGCGGCCGGTGATCTCGGGCGCGGAATGTGTGAACCACGGTGACGTCGGCGGCGGCAACATCCTGGTCACCGAGGCGGGCATCGCGCTGCTCGACTGGGACGAATCGCGGGTCGACGTACCGTGGTTCGATTTCGCCTTTCTGCCTCCGGACGTCGTGGCGGATGTGCCGGTCGCTGCCGAAGCGCTCAGCATCGCGGGCGTCGCATGGGAGGCCGCGACCTGCTGGACGGCCGAACCGGACTACGCGGCCAAGCGGCTCGCGGAGCTTTACGCCCGCGTCGCGGCCAAACCGCACGATGCGGGTACGGACGCGAGCGACCTCTGATTGAGTGGAGGCGGGGCGTGGACGGCGGGTCCCGCCCGGAGCGCACACGGGAGCCCCGACCGGGCCATCGATCCAGCCAACCGGCCCGGCCAATCGACCAAGCCATCGACCGAGCGGGAGCTCTGGCATGACAGACGTCGCCATCACCCAGAACGCGATCGAATCCCTGCGAGCCGCCGTGGCCGGCCCGGTGTTGACCCCGGATCAAGACGGGTACGCGGCCGAGATCACCGGTTTCGAGATGGCGGTCGAGCATGCTCCGGCCATCGCGGTCGGCGCGACGGATGCCGACGACGTCGTCGCGACCGTACGGACCGCTGCCGGCGCCGGAATACCGATCGCCGTCGTCGGGCTCGGGCACGCCGCGATCCCGGCCGTCACCAGGGGAATCCTGCTGAACACCAGCCGCATCACCGATGTCACGCTCGATGTCGGCGCCCGGACCGCCCGCGTCGGTGCCGGCGCGACCTGGCAAGACGTGATGGCGGTGGCGACCCCGATCGGGCTAGCGCCGGTGTGCGGGTCGGCGCCCGGCGTCGGCGTGGTCGGATATCTGCTCGGCGGCGGCCTCGGCCCGATCGGCCGTACGGTCGGGTTCAGCTCCGACCACGTGCGCTCGTTCGAGATCGTGTGCGCGGACGGCGAACTCCGGACCGTGTCGGCCGATCGTGATCCGGACCTGTTCTGGGCGTTGCGCGGGGGAAGGGGTGGCTTCGGCGTTGTCACGGCCGCGACGGTCGAGCTGCTCGACCTCGCGTCGCTCTATGGCGGCGGGGAGTTCTATCCGGCCGGCGATATCGTGACGCTCTTTCGCGCGTACCAGCGGTTCGTGAATTCGGCTCCGCCGCCCACGCTCAGCACGTCGCTCGCGATCCTTCGCCTGCCGGACCTGCCCGATCTGCCGCCGCCGCTTCGCGGCCAGACCGTGGCCCATCTCCGCATCGCATACGTCGGCGGGGACAACGCCGACGATCGAGCCGCGTCGGCCGAGGAACTCCTGGAGCCGTTGCGGGCCGCCGTGGGCAAGCCACTCCTCGGCGGGGTGGGTGAACTGCCCTACGCGGACCTCGGCACGATCCACAACGATCCGACGACGCCGTCGGCCCAGGCAAGCGGGGGCATTCTGCTCGAACGATTCGAACGGGAGACGGTCGACGCCATCCTCGGCGTCGGTGGGCCCGACGTCGACACGCCGGTCGTCGTCATCGAGGTGCGCCATCTGGGTGGAGCCCTGACCGGGGCAGCGCCGCGTGACGCGGTCAGCGGCCGGGAAGCGCGCGTGTGCCTCTGGGTGGTCGGCGTCCCGTTGCCGCCCGACTTCGAGGCCGCGCAGCTATCGGCCGCGGAGGCCAGCGTACGGGCGGTCATCGACGCTGTGGCGCCGTGGTCGACCGGTGCGGTGCAGGTCAACTTCTGCGGATCCGCCAATCGGGCCGATGAGGCAGCCCGGGCGTGGCCGGCCGAGGTGGCAGATCGGCTCGCCGACGTCCGTCGTCGCTACGATCCGGCCACGATCTTCCCGT
>DATCXD010000695.1:0-3060 GCA_036566005.1 Micromonosporaceae bacterium
CCCGGCGACGCGAGACCATCGCAACCGGCCGGGCGGCCGATGCCGTCGCCGATGAGCGGACGCGCTCGACCGTCGGCACCGCGGTCGCCGCCGGTCAATCGCGATAGATCCGCGCGACGACGTCCTCGATGTCGGGCTCGATCACGGACAGGTCGCGCAATGAAGCGACGGACGCGATGCGGGCGACCAGCGCGCCGGCATTCGCGCCGTCCCGCAGGCCGAACTCGAGCCGGCGGCCGTCCGGCGACACGTGCTCCACGGTCACTCCGGGACCGACATCGCCGATCGCGGCGGTCGCCGCCTCGACCTCGGAGACCGGGTCGCCGGCGCCGAGCGGCGCATCGAGGTCGACCACCACACGGCGGCGCGACTGGTAGCGAGCGTGCAACTCGGCCAGGCTGCCGTCGTGGACGACCCGCCCGCGATCGATCACGACGAGCCGCGGGCACAGCCGCTCGATGTCGGCGAGGTCGTGCGTGGTCAGCATCAGTGTGGTGTCCCCGGCGGCGCCGATCCCCGCGAGGAAGGCCCGGACGGCCTGCTTGCTCACCACGTCCAGGCCGATCGTCGGCTCGTCCAGGAACAGCACGTCCGGGCGGTGCAGCAGCGCGGCAGTGATCTCACCGCGCATCCGCTGCCCCAGCGACAATTGCCGGACCGGTGTCGCCTCGAACTCATTTAACCCGAGCAGCGACCGGCATTCCCGCAACCGCGCCGCGTGATCGGCCGCCGGCACCCGGTAGACATGGCGCAGCAATTCGAATGAGTCGCGCAATGGCAGATCCCACCACAGCTGCGACCGTTGGCCGAACACGACGCCGATGCGCAGCGCGAGGCGCGTCCGGTCGGCCACCGGCCGCAGACCGCACACGCTCACCGAGCCGCCGCTCGGCGTCAGCACGCCGGTCATCATCTTGAGCGTGGTCGATTTGCCGGCGCCGTTCGGGCCGATGTAGCCGACCATCTCACCCCGGTCGACCGCGAGGTCGATGCCGTCCACGGCCGCGACCGCACGGCGCGTACGTCGGAACCGCCCGGTCTTCTCGGTGACCGTGAACTCCTTGCGCAGTCCGCGCGCCTCGATGATCGCGGTCACGATCCGGTGCTCCGGTAGTGGCGGACTCCGGTGCGCCAGACGTACGCGGCGACGCCGCATACCGCGACCGACACCAGCGGCGTCAGCCAGCCGGTCCAGGTCGGCAGCCCCAGCGGGTCGGGCCGGTGAAGGAGGGTGAGCACCGGGTAGTAGGCGACGAACGCGAACCCAAGGCCGTAGGCGAACAGGTAGCGGAAGACCTGGCCGTACACGGTCATCGGGTACAGCGTGAAATTCCGGCCGCCGTAGGTGAAGCCGGCGCCGAATTCGGTCGAGTCGATCCACCAGAACGACACCGTCCCGGCCATCACCAGGAAGGCCGCGAAAAACGCCGTACCGGCGATGACAGTGAGCGCGACCAGTGTGACGGTGGCCGGCGACCAGGCGACGTGCGCGAGCCCGGCCGCGACCGCGAGCACGACGACGCCCTGCACGACCCGGCCGATGCGGCGCAGCTCGAAGTCCGTGCTGACCAGCTGGCGCAGCAGCCCGAGCGGTCGCACGAGGAGAGCGTCGAGCTGCCCTGTCCGGATCTGGACACGCATGTCGTCGATCGACCCGACGAGCTGGTCGCCACCGGCAAAGCTGACGTTCGCGACCGCGGACATGAGGAACGCGTCGCGGAACGAGAAGCCTCCGAGCACCGACGTGACGTTGAAGACGACCAGGATGGTGACAAGATCCAGACCGGTGAGGATCATGCCGCCGATCGCTTCGATCGTGAACGACGCCCGATAGCTCAGCTGCGCGCGCAGTTGCGCTTTCATGACCATGCGGTACGGACGGAAGCGCTCGCCCGCGCCACCGACAAGACACGCGCCGACGAAGTCGGCGGAGTCATCCACCCTGCACCACCAGCTTGCGTTCGCCGCGATGCTGGACGAGGGCGGCGAGCGCGAGGATGCCGACCGCCCAGGCGCCCTGGAGCGCGACCAGGGCCACGGCATCGGCGCCCGTCGCCCGCTCGGCGATGACGTCGAGTGGGGTCTGTAGCAGCGAGGGGAACGGTGTGACCACCCAGAGCAGCACCGCGATCGGCTCCGGCAGGAATCGCAGCGGGAAGTAGAGGCCGCCGAGCCCGCTGGACGCGATCGTCCAGGCCACGAATGCACCCCGCCCGTCGAGCAGCCAATAGCTCGCGGCGTTCACGATGTAGCGGCAACCGAAGCAGACGATGACGGCCAGCACAATGGAGATCAGAGCCAGCGGGTAGGTCGCCGCGTGGCGTGGTGCGTAGAAGTCGAACGCGAGCGCGCCGACAATGACCGGGACGGCAAAGCGAGTGAGCAACGCGAATCCGGCCCGGCCGAGGTCGGTCGCGAGGTAGGTGGCGACGGGGTGCATCGGGCGCAACAGATCGGACACGACCGCGCCCGTACGGATCCGCGTGGCGAGTTCCGTGTCGCCCCAGAGACCCACCGTCGCGATCAGCCCCTGGCCGACCCAGACGTACGACACGAGTTGCGGCCCCGCGTATCCGGCGACCGGACCCCCACTGCCGGCGGCGACGGCCAGAAGCACGTAGCAGCGCAGGAATCCGAACACCGAGTTGGTAAAAATTCCCGCCACCGCAGCCTGGCGATATGTCGAATATCGCCGGAATCCTGCCTTGGCTAAAACGACGAAAGTCTGTAAGGGTAAGTGCGACCGGTCAGCGTACCGTCGGGCCGCGCTAGCGGTGGTCGAAGGCAGCACGTACCCTCCTTCCGCATCGGGCCGCGACAGCGTAGCCGCCTGGTGCGCCTTGGCGCATGTACGTTTCACGGGCGAGGGGAGGCGGCATGAGCAACGACGAGCGTGACGAACGCCCCCGCCCCACCGCCCCGGCCTGGGCCAGCGTGCCGACGATGGCCTGGCAACGGGTGACCCCGAGCGAAACCGATGAGGACGGTGACGAGGAACGCCCGGCCGGCCGTTCGGACTCCCGGCGGCGCCCGCAGCCACCGCTGCCCCCCGGCGCCGGC
>DATCXD010000709.1:0-2418 GCA_036566005.1 Micromonosporaceae bacterium
ATGACGGCGCGAACGACCGGGCCCGCCGCGGCGCCGACGACCGCGCCAAAAGCGAGCCAGAGCGGACTGAACACGCTGACATCCTTGCCGACGTACGGCCGCCGCGCGACCCCCGGTTCGTACCAGTCCGAGGTCGCGCGCGGCGCGGTTCGGGTCTGCGCGAACTGGCGTGCCCGCCATACGATCAACTTCGACGAACGGCGGCGGCGTGCGGAGGGCGTAGACGGTGGATGGCGGGGGCGATTTCGAGGAGTTCGTCCGGTCGAAGCGCGGGGCGCTGGTCCGGTCGGCCTATCTGCTGACCGGAGATCCGCATCTGGCCGAGGATCTCGTGCAGTCGGCGCTCGCGCGGACCCACCGGTCGTGGTCGCGCCTGACCGATCCGGCCAACGCCGAGGCGTACACCCGCAAGGTGATGTATCACCTGCAGGTTTCGTGGTGGCGGCGCAACCGGGTGGCCGAGTCGGTGACCGACGAGGCGCCCGAGCCTCGACCGACCGGGGGACCGGGCGAGGCGACCGGACTGACCAACCGTATGACGATCCACGGCGCGCTCGGCAAGTTGTCGGCGAAACAGCGCGCGGTGCTGGTTTATCGGTATTTCGAGGATCGTTCGGAGGCGGACACCGCCGAACTGATGGGCGTGCAGATCGGCACCGTGAAGTCGCAGACCGCCAAGGCGCTCGTTCGCCTCCGGGCCGTCGCGCCGGAGCTGGCGGAGCTTTACGCCGCCCGGGTGTCGGGCGCCGTCGCCGACGACGACGAGGACTGACCCATACGTCCCCCGTTCGCGCATGGTCGGCTCGGTAACCTGACGCCGTGCAGATCCTGCTCCCGCCGTCCGAGACGAAGGCGGATCCTGGCCCGACGGCCAACGACCCCGGCATCGCAGCCAAGCCCGCCGGGCCTGCCGGCCGGCCCGCGCCGGTCGATCTCGGCGCGCTCAGCGTTCGGGGCCTCGTTGCGCCCCGCCGGGCTGTGCTCTCCGCCCTGGTGACGGTCAGCAAGCGCAACGACACCGGGCTCGACGTGCTCGGTCTCGGACCGGGTCAGCGCCACGAACTCGCCCGCAACGTCGCGCTGCGCGGCGCCCCGGCGTACCCGGCGGCCGAGATCTACACCGGCGTGCTTTACGCATCGCTGGACATCGCAACCCTGCCGCCGGACGCGTCGGCCCGGCTCGGTCGGTCGGTACTGGTGTTTTCCGGACTCTGGGGCGTCGTGCGGCTGGGTGACCGGATCCCGCCGTACCGCTGCTCCATCGGAATCACGCTGCCCGGCGTGGGCGGTCTGGCCGCGCACTGGCGGCGGGCGCTGGCCCGGCCCATGCACGCCGTCGTCGCCGATGACCTCGTGCTCGATCTGCGGTCGACGGGGTACGCGACCATGTGGGCGCCGACCGGCGCGGCAATCGGCCGGACCGCCACCGTGCGGGTCCTGCACGAACGCCTCGTCGACGGCGTGGTCCGGCGCAGCGTGGTCAGTCATTTCAACAAGGCGACGAAGGGCCGGATCGTGCGCGATCTGGCCACCGCCGGCGCGGACCCGCGCACGCCCGACGAGCTGGCCGCCACGCTGCGCGACCTCAAATACCAGGTGGAGTACGAACCGGCCGGCCGCAGACCGGCCCGGCTCGACGTGATCGTCAGCGAACTCTAGCGGCCACGCGCCGCGGCCGATCCGACCAGCGCCGATCCGACCAGCGCCGATCCGACCGGCGCCGATCCGACCGGCGCCGATCCGACCAGCGCCGGTTCGGCCCCGATCCGGTCGCTCTCGGCCTCGGACGGGTTGGCCGTTTCCGACGGATCGGCCGTTTCCGACGGATGGGCTCGCTCCGACGGATCGGCCGGTTCTGACGGGTCGGCGACGGTCGGGCCGACGTCATGACGCACCGCCCACAGCGCCGCGTCGGTGCGGGACGCCGTACCCGTCTTCCGCAGCAGGTTCGACACGTGGACGGTGACGGTCCGCACCGAGATCCCGAGCGATCGGGCGATCTGTTTGTTGGCCATGCCGGTGGCAAGACACGCGATCACGTCGCGCTCGCGGGCGGTCAACTGCGTCGGTGGTTGCGGGTCGGGACGATCGGCCCGACCGCCGTCGACCGCGATCAGCGCGGCCGGATCGCGACCGCCGAGGTCGGCCAGCAGTTCTGTCAACTGGTACGGATTTCCGCCACTGCGCCGCAGTGCCGCGTCGACAACCGCATCGGTGACGAGGTCGGATCGGTAGACCTGGGTCAGCGCGTCCGCGACCTCGGACCGGCCGAGTGGCCGCAGGTGCACCCGGACCGCACCGGCCCCGCCGGCCAGCCGCGCGAGCGTACGCGCCACGAGCCGGCCCGCCTCGTCGGCCTCGGGTGGCCGACTTGTCACCAACAGCAGCACCGGCAGGTCGGGCGTGGCCGCGAGCGCG
>DATCXD010000717.1:0-7296 GCA_036566005.1 Micromonosporaceae bacterium
TCCGGCGCCGCCGCTTCGAGTCGGTCGCCGACGCGAAGGCTGAGCTGGCCGATGAGCCGTACAAGCTGGAGCTTGTCGACGTGAAGAGCGACGGGACCGGCGGCGCCGACCTGGACGCGGACGAGGCCGTCGAGGTCGGCGGGGCCGAGCTCACGATCTACGACAACGTCGACGCGGCGACCGAGAAGGTTGTCTGGTCCGACCTGTGCCGCGGGCCGCACCTGCCAAACACGAAGCTGATCAACGCCGCGGCGGTCAAGCTCATGCGCACCGCCGCGGCCTACTGGCGCGGTTCGGAGAAAAACCCGCAACTGCAGCGGGTGTACGGGACCGCCTGGCCCACCCGCGAGCAGCTCAAGGACTATTTGAAGCTGCTCGAGGAGGCGGCCCGCCGCGATCACCGCAAGCTCGGCGCCGATCTCGACCTGTTCAGCTTTCCCGACGAGATCGGGTCCGGCCTCGCCGTATTCCACCCGAAGGGCGGGATCATCCGGCGTGAGCTGGAGAACTACTCGCGGCTGGCGCATGAGGCGGCCGGCTATTCGTTCGTTAACACGCCGCACATCACGAAGTCCGATTTGTTCGTGACCTCTGGTCACCTGCCGTACTACGCCGACACGATGTTCCCGCCGATGCAGCTTGAGGGGGCCGAATACCGGCTCAAGCCGATGAACTGCCCGTTCCACAACCTGATCTTCCAGGCGCGCGGCCGGTCGTATCGCGAGTTGCCGCTGCGGCTGTTCGAGTTCGGGTCGGTATACCGGTACGAGAAGTCCGGCGTTGTCCACGGCCTGACCCGGGTTCGCGGCCTGACGATGGACGACGCGCACATCTACACGACGCAGGAGCAGATGCAGACCGAGTTGCGCAACCTGCTCGCGTTCGTGCTCGACCTGCTGCGCGACTACGGTCTCGACGACTTCTACCTGGAGCTGTCGACCCGGGGCGACTCGGACAAGTTCCTTGGCGAGCCGGACGAGTGGGAGACCGCGACCGAGGCACTGCGTCAGGCCGCGGTCGAGTCGGGGCTTGAGTTGGTGCCCGATCCGGGTGGCGCCGCGTTCTACGGGCCGAAAATCTCCGTACAGGCGCGCGACGCCATCGGACGCACCTGGCAGATGTCGACCATCCAGCTCGACTTCAACCAGCCGAAGCGGTTCGGCCTCGAATACCAGGCCGCCGATGGCACCCGGAAGCAGCCGGTGATGATCCACCGGGCGCTGTTCGGCTCGATCGAGCGGTTCTTCGGCGTGCTTACCGAGCACTACGCCGGCGCGTTCCCGGCCTGGCTCGCCCCGGTGCAGGTGGTCGGCATCCCGATCCGCGAGGACCACGCTGCGTACTTGGAGTCGTTCGTGGAGCGGTTGCGGGGCAACGGCATCCGGGCCGAGGTCGACACGTCGGACGAACGGATGCAGAAGAAGATCCGGACCGCTCAGCAGCAGAAGATCCCGTTTATGGCGATCGCCGGCGACGAGGACGTCCAGGGCGGCACCGTGTCGTTCCGCTACCGCGACGGGTCGCAGCGCAACAACGTGCCGCTCGACCAGGCGGTGGAGCACGTCGTGGAGGTCGTACGGTCGCGGACGAACGTCGGTCCTTCGGCGTCCGTTCCGCCCGATACGGCCGCTACGGCCGCGGAGGTTGCTCAGTGAGCGGCGAGACGTACCTGGTGACCGGCGGCGCCGGCTTCGTCGGCGGTCACCTGATGCGGCGCCTGCTGGCCGACCGCCCCGAGGCGCGCGTCGTGTCGCTGGACAACTACTTCACCGGTACGGAGAAGAATCACGTCGACGATCCGCGGGCGATCTACCTGGCCGGCAGCACCGTGGACATCGCGAAGATCTGGGCGAACTCCGGGCTCGACGCGCCAGCGGTCGTGTTCCACCTGGGCGAATACTCCCGCATCGTGCAGTCCTTCGATGAGGTCGACACGACCTGGGACTTCAACATGCACGGCACCAAAGAGGTGGTCCGCTTCGCCAAAGCGCACCGGGCGAAACTCGTCTACGCGGGATCGAGTTCGAAGTTCGGCAACGACGGGCAGGACGAGAACCTGAATCCGTACGCGTGGACGAAGGCGAAGAACGTCGAGTACATCCGGAATTTCTCGAACTGGTACGGCCTCGACTACGTCATCACGTACTTCTACAACGTCTACGGGCCCGGCCAGATCCGCAAGGGCTCGTACGCGACCGTGATCGGCATCTTCGAGGACCAGTTCGAGCGCGGCGTGCCGCTCACCGTGGTGTCACCCGGCACCCAGACCCGCGACTTCACGCACATCGACGACATCATCGACGGCATCGTGATCTGCGCCGACCGCGGCTGGGGCGACGGCTATCTGTTGGGCGCCGGCCGCGAATGGTCGATCGTCGACGTGGCCGAGATGTTCGGCGTGCCGTACGAGTTCGTGCCCGCGAAGCGGGGCGAGCGCGCACACGGCCGGGCCGACTCGACGAAGGTGCGCGCGCTCGGCTGGAAACCGAAGCGGTCCCTCGACTCGTACGTCGCCGACGTCGTCGCGACCCGCTCGCGCTCCTGAGGCCTTCGCTCCGTTTTCGCCCCGACGTCTGGCATCCGTGCAACTTCCTGGAAGTCGCCCGCTACGAGAGCCTCGCGATGGGCGACTTCCTGGAAGTCGCCCGGTCCTGAGCGCGCGTGGCCGGCAACTTCCAGGAAGTCGCGATGATCTTGGATGGCGTGGTCGACAGCCGGCGAATATCCACAGGCGACACCTTGCGGGTTTCGCGGCGACGGTCGTCGATGCACGCTGGTCGCCGTGACGAGATCTCAACGACGTCCCGAACGGCTAGCTCTACAGGTGTTCCGGGGAACGGATGCACGCGGCGAAGGCGTCTTGACGCCTAAGCAGTTACGTGGCAACAGCTGGGTCCATCTTCGCCGCGACGTGTACGCCGACGCGAAACTCGAGGACGATCATCGGCTCAGATGTCGGGCCGCCATGCTCGTTCTTCCGACCGGGACGACGCTGTGTGGCTTGTCCGCTGCACTCGTCCATGGCGTCGACCATGCTGCCGACCGTGGCACAGAGGTGCACGTCTATCCGCCGATTGGGAAGCGTATCGGTCCCCATACTGGCGTGCGAGTACACACTGGCCGCCTGGCGCCGACGGATCTGATGCGAGTTGGCGACGAACTGTGGACTTCGCCGGTACGCACCGCATGGGACCTCGGTCGATGGCTTCCGGCACGGGAATCCGTACCCGTCATTGACGGTCTTTTGGCAATCGATGCCGTGAGCGAGGCCGACCTCGCTGCCTATTCGCGATCGACGTTCGGACAACGCGGTTCCCGGCTTGCGGCCCGAGCGTTCTCGGTAGCGGACGGTCGGTCACAGTCGCGGCCCGAGTCGGTGCTGCGTGTTCGCCTGGTCAGTGCCGGCCTACCCAAGCCGGTCGTGCAGCTCGCGATCGTGCTGCCGAACGGCATCACCTTGCATCCCGATCTGGCCTGGGAGGAATA
Source organism: Micromonosporaceae bacterium (assembly GCA_036566005.1). Taxonomy (GTDB): domain Bacteria; phylum Actinomycetota; class Actinomycetes; order Mycobacteriales; family Micromonosporaceae; genus DASQPR01. The sequence goes on from DATCXD010000717.1 coordinate 3,487, forward strand.
CCGGGTCGCCGCCGAATACGACGGGCTCTGGCACGGCGACGCTGACCAGTTCCATCGCGATCGCCGACGACTGAACCTGCTTGTAGCGTCCGGTTGGCTCGTGCTGCACGTCACGAGTCAACGGATGCGTACCGACTTCGCCGGTGTGGCCAGGGAGATCCGGGCGGCTCTGGAGTCACGGGGCTGGCAGCCAAGATCGCGCTAACTTCCGGGAAGTCGCCCATGCCGAGCCTCGTTCGGTCGGCAACTTCTAGGAAGTCGCCCGTTCCGACACGGGCTGGTTGAGCGACTTCCTGGAAGTTGCAGTGATCAAGGGCGGAGATCGGCGAGGTCGTCCTCGAGGATCTTGCGGTCCTCGGCGTCGGTGACCTGCGTGGCGGCGTCATCGGCGGCGGCGACGTAGATCGCGACCCGGTCGGGATCGCCAGCCACCCGATAGGCGCGCGCCATCGCCTCGTTCGCCGCCCCGATGTCGAACGCGCCGAGATCGTTTTCGGTCGCCAGGCTCAGGCATCGCCTGGCGTGGTGCAGCGCGGGTTCGGCCCGACCGAGGACCGAGTACACGCGCGTGCACTGCCACTCGCCGCGGGCGAAGTTTACGGGCGTTCCGACGACGCCCCAGTGGTAGCGGCTTGCGTGCGCGGCGTGGATCATTTCATCGTCGTCGGCGATACTGCGCTCCGGCTTCATAAGCAGCTCCCACGTGCGATTGAACAGAGCCGCGGCGAGGCGGCGCTCATCGTCGGGGTCGAGCGCGAAGGTCGAGCTGGGCATGATCTTCTCCCGTTCGGTGGTGAGGTCGTGCCGGAGCGCGCCGACGGACAAGCCCGTGTTTCGGGCGAACCGCCCGATGGACTCGAGGCGTCCGCCGTCGTCGCCAGCCGCACCGACGTCGCGAGGGGAGCGGTCGGCGCGGAAGTCGTCGGCGGGGGAGTCGGCCCGGTCGGCGGTCACGCACCGACGATAAGACTCTCGGGCAGGTGGAGACTCAAGTGCGGGCGAACATAGGATCGTTTGGTGAGCGTTGAACCGGGCCTGGACGACGGCCTCGACCGTCTGTGGACTCCGCACCGGATGGCGTACATCAACGGTGCGACCATATCGGCGGACACGACGCCGGGAGCGTGCCCCTTCGACCTCCGGCCGGACGGCGCCGGCAACGATCTCGTGGTGGCCTGGGGCGAGCAGGTGTTCGCGGTGCTGAATCTCTATCCGTACAACCCAGGGCATTTGATGGTGGTCCCCTACCGGCACGTGGCCGACTACACCGACCTCGACGGCGCGGAGACGGCGGAACTGTCGGCGTTCACCCAGACCGCGATGCGCGTGATCCGCGCGACCAGCCGCGCGCACGGCTTCAACATCGGGATGAACCAGGGCAGCGTCGCGGGCGCGGGTATCGCTGCGCACCTGCACCAGCACGTGGTGCCGCGGTGGGGCGGGGACACGAATTTCATGCCGGTACTCGGTCGCACGAAGGTGCTGCCGCAGCTGCTCGCGGACACCCGCGACCTGCTCGCAAAGGCGTGGGCGGCGCTCGGCTGAAGATCAAGGTCAGCCATGGGTACGCCGGCCTAGTACTCCAGCCTCTGGTTCGGCGGCGCCAAGAGTGACCACCGCCCGGCAAGTTCCGGCAGCTCGGGCCGCTCGGCGCCGACCTGGCCATGGTGCTGCGGCGCTGTGCGGATGACGACGCGCAAACGGACGCCCGGCGGATCGTGTCGACGGTTCCGCCCGGGCGTCCTCGGGCCAGGGACTCGGCCCTTCGCCGGAACGATCAGCCTGCGGAGTGGCGACGCCTCGGCAGGAACGGGATAAGTACGGCGCCGACCGTGAGGTGCAGCAGGAGCAGCACGACCCGGTTCGCGGTGCTGATGCCGGTGCCCGAGAACGGCGCACCCAGCGAGAGCAGCAGGACGACTACGGCGATAATCGTCCAGATCAGGCGGCCCTTGGGAGTGATCTTCTCTAGCAGCGCCAGCACGCCCCAGCCGACTAGCGACGCGAGCAGGGCGACGAAGAAGACGAAGCCCTCGTTCAGATTGGAGGCCGCCCGGCCGTTCATGGCTGGGGTCCGCAGCGTGTCGGTGGCGAGCGACGCGATCAGGCACACCACGGTGGCCGCAACCGCGCTGGCCGCCACCACGAGAGGGCGTCTTTTCCAGCGACCCTGCACAGCTTTGTCCGCGACGACATCTGTCGTTGTCATGTTCCTCAACCTCCAACGTCAAGATGATGGTTTTGCTCCTTAGTGGCGAAACCAAACTATCTGGAGATAGTGAAGTGAGTCAACTATCGAGTTTCTAGTGTTATTGTCGAGGCGTGACCGAGCGCGTAGCGATGCTGGACGAGCTGGCCCGGCGGCTGATGTCCGTCTCTATCTGGACCGGCCGCTACCTCGACACGCATTTCGACCGCCTCGGTCTCACGCCGGCCGGGGCCCGCGCCCTGCTGCAGCTCGACCCGGACCACCCGGTGCCGACCCGCATCCTGGCCGACCGGCTCTGCTGCGACCCGTCCAACGTCACGGCCTTCGTGGACCGGTTGGAGGAGTCCGGGCTCATCGAGCGCCGCGTCGATCCGCACGACCGCCGGGTCAAGACGCTGGCGGTGACCGAACAAGGCCGTCAGGTCCGGTCGGACATGGCTGAGATCATCGCGGCGCACCCGCCGTCCCTGATGGCGCTCACCCCCGACGAACAACACACCATGCGCGACCTGCTTAACAAGGCGTGGGAAGCCTGCGAGGCGTACGACACGAACGTCCGGGACAGGCGCCGAGGATGACCCGGATCGGAAGGAGAGGACACATGGCCGTTTTCAACGAGCAGCAACTGGCCTACTTGCAGGGCGACGCGGGACTCGGGCGCATCGCCACGGTCGGGCCCGACGGCACGCCGCATGTGACGCCGGTGGGCTGGCGGGTCGACCCGCAGGCCGGCGTCATCGAGGTCAGCGGGATGAACTTCGCGGCCACCAAGAAGTTCCGCGACGTGGCCCGCACCGGGCGGGCCGCAATCGTCATCGACGACGTCCGGCCGCCGTGGCGCCCGCGCGGCATCGAGATCCGAGGCGGGGCCCAGGCCCTCGACGGCGACTCGCCGCGGATCCGGATCCACCCCGAGCGCATCGTCGCCTGGGGCCTCGACGGCTGACCGTCCCCACGTTGAGCGTCGTACCCGACCCACCCGTTCGGGTACGGCGCCCTCGCGCGGCCGGGCACACCACCAACCGCCCCGAGACCTGGCGGCGCTCCAGCGACCCGCGCTTGCAGACCATCGGGAAGCCACCCGCCCCCGATTACGGCGCCCGGCTGTCGACTCCCGAGCGATTCACTCAGCGAATCTATCGCCCATTCGCCTGCACCACAGCTGCCGTGTTAGAAGGCTGCTTGCTGCTGGTAATGGCACTTGCGTGCACGGGCTTGATGGCGTCGTCGCCAGTGGGACCGGCTCAGTCGGTGCGTGTTTGCTTGGACGCCACCGGAACCAGTAGTCCAGCCCCTCGAACCCGGTAGTGGGTGCCAGCGTCGAAGCGCAGCTCGCGCACGAGCCACTGCCCGTCGTCTGGTACCTGACGGAACGGCGCCAGGTACCTGGGCCAGTTCGTGGTAACGGGCGTCGATCCCGCCCTGGCCCGGATGGGTGTCCGGCCCCACCGTCCCTGCCTCATAGCGCTCGTGACACCTGGCGAAGATCGCCCACTGCCCGTCCGTGACCAGCTGCACTTCGTCTCAAGTCTCAGCCACAATCGCAGGCTACCGACGAGCGACCTCTACATCCATGATCACGATCTACGGCTGGAGTACTA
>DATCXD010000721.1:0-2202 GCA_036566005.1 Micromonosporaceae bacterium
CCGCCGTACGGCGTCGGACACCGCGACGACGGCTTCGTGCTGACCGATGACGCGGGCGCTCAACGACTCCTCCATGCGGAGCAGTTTCGCCGTCTCGCCCTCCATCAAACGGCCGGCCGGGATGCCGGTCCACGACGATACGACCGCCGCCACGTCGTCGGAGCCGACCTCCTCCTTCAGCATCGCGCCGTTGGACTGAATGGCCGCGAGTTCCGCGGTCGCCTGGGTGAGCGCGGCCTCGAGCTCGGGGATCTTGCCGTACCGCAACTCGGCGGCCCGACCGAGGTCGGCGTCGCGCTCGGCGCGCTCCGCTTCGCCTCGCAGCGACTCCAGCCGCTCCTTCGTCTCGGAGATCGCCTGGATGTGCTGCTTCTCGTTGCGCCACCGCTCGGACAGCGCGGTCAGCTCTTCACGCCGGTCGGCGAGCTCGCGGCGCAGCCGCTCCAGCCGTTCGGCCGACGCGGGGTCGGGCTCCTTCTCCAGCGCCATCTCTTCGATCTCCAGGCGGCGTACCACCCGCTCGATCTCGTCCACCTCGACGGGGCGTGAGTCGATCTCCATGCGCAACCGTGACGCGGCCTCGTCGATCAGGTCGATCGCCTTGTCCGGCAGGAAGCGGTCGGCGATGTAGCGGTCGGATAGCGCCGCGCTCGCGACCAGGGCGGCGTCGGTGATGCGCACGCCGTGGTGCACCTCGTAGCGCTCCTTGAGACCGCGCAGGATCCCGATGGTGTCCTCGACCGTCGGCTCGCCGACCAGCACCGGCTGGAAGCGGCGCTCCAGCGCCGGGTCCTTCTCGATGTTGGACCGGTATTCGTCCAACGTGGTCGCGCCGACCATGCGCAGCTCACCGCGCGCGAGCATCGGCTTGAGCATGTTGCCGGCGTCCATCGAGCCCTCGCCCTTGCCGGCACCGACCACGGTGTGCAGCTCGTCGAGGAACGTAATGATCTGGCCGTCCGAACCCTGGATCTCTTCGAGGACGGACTTCAACCGCTCCTCGAACTGGCCGCGGTACTGCGCACCGGCGACCATCGCGCCGAGGTCGAGGCTCACCAATCGCTTGTCGCGCAACGACTCCGGAATGTCGCCGGCGACGATGCGCTGGGCCAGACCTTCGACGATCGCCGTCTTGCCGACGCCGGGTTCGCCGATCAACACCGGATTGTTCTTGGTACGGCGAGACAGCACCTGAATCACGCGGCGGATCTCCGAGTCACGACCGATGACCGGATCGACCTTGCCCTCGCGGGCCTTGCGCGTCAGGTCGACGCTGTACTTGTCGAGCGCTTGGTACTGCTGCTCCGGGTCGGCCGACGTGACGCGCCGGTTGCCACCACGGATCTGCGGGAACGCGGCCACCAGCGCTTCCTCGGTCGCGCCGGCGGACTTCAGCGCATCGGACACCGCGCCGCCCGTACGGGCCAGGCCGGCCAGCAGGTGCTCAGTGGACACATATTCGTCGCCCAACGGCCGGGCGATCGCCTCGGCGGCGTTGAGGGCGTTCGCCAGCTCGCGTGCGAGACTCGGCTCCGCGACGCTGGAGCCGCTGGCCGCGGGCAACCGGTCGACGGCGTGGACGGCCTGACGGCGTACGTCGGCCGGGTTCGCCCCGACCGCACGCAGCAGCGCCGGCGCCGTGGAGTCACCGGTGTCCAGCAGGGCGAGCAACAGGTGCCAGGTTTCGACGGTGGCGTGGCCGCGCTGGGCGGCCGTATCGACCGCGGCCTTGATGACCTCGCGGCTCTTCGTGGTCAGGCGCTCGGCGTTCAATCGTTCTCCTTGAGATCTTGCGCTTATTCGGTCCCGGCCATGACCGGCCGGAGTTGAGTCTAGTCGACTCAAGTTTTAAACGCTTCCGCTCAGAGCCGAATTCCCACTCGATTCCGATCCGGAACAAGTGCCTTCGCGGCGTACCGTGCAGGCGTGATCGAACGGATCAACCCGCCGGCGCTCGCTCGGCCGTCCGGCTTCAGCCATGCCGTACGCGCATCCGGGACCACGATCTATCTCGCCGGCCAGACCGGCATGGACGCCGGCGGCGCGATCATCCAGGGCGGAATGGTGGCCCAGTTCGAGCAGGCGTTGACCAATCTGCTGACCGCCTTGACCGCCGCCGGCGGTACGCCCGACCAGCTCGTACACGTAACGATCTATATCGTGGACGTACCGGCCTACCGGGCCGTGGCGGCTGAGATCGGC
>DATCXD010000067.1:0-5834 GCA_036566005.1 Micromonosporaceae bacterium
CCTCGGGCGACGGCCCGGCCGGTGAGAGCGACGAGGCGCGCCGGCGCCGGCGCCGCCAGCGCTGACCCGGCGTTCGCGCCACGATCAGCATCGACCCGGTGAGGGCGCAGGCATGCCCGCGCCCTCACCGGCTGCCAAACCCGGTTATGTGACGCCCTCTGCGAAGGCTGGTCTATGGACCTCGAGACACCAATCCCGGTGGCGGAAACCATCGCGCTCAACCCATTAGGCGGTACGGTGCGCCGCACCGTCCTGCCCAACGGGCTGCGCATCGTGACCGAGGCAATCCCGGCCATGCGCAGCGTCTCGTTCGGGGTGTGGGTCGGCGTCGGATCGCGGGACGAACAACCGGGTCTCGGCGGCGTTTCACACTTCCTGGAGCACCTGCTGTTCAAGGGTACGAACCGGCGCAGCGCGATGGACATCTCGGCCGGTATCGAGGCCGTCGGCGGCGAGACGAACGCGTTCACCACGAAGGAGTACACGTGCTACTACGCACGCGTCCTCGACGACGACGCGAAGCTTGCCAGTGACGTGATGTGCGACCTCGTGGTGGACTCCGTCCTCGCCGGGCCGGACGTCGAAACCGAGCGCGCCGTGATCCTCGAAGAGATCGCGATGCACGACGACGAGCCGAGTGACGAGGTGCACGACCTGATCGCGGAGGCGATCTACGGCGCCGACTCACCGCTCGGCCGGCTGATCTCCGGCACCGAATCCACGATCACGCCGATGACGCGCGAGCAGATCCTCGGCTTCTATCGATCCCGCTACGTGCCGCGCAACATGGTCGTGTCGGTGGCCGGCAACCTTGACCACGACGGCATCGTCGCCATGGTCACCGAGTCGTTCGCGCGGTCCGGCGTCGCCGGTGGGACCGCCGAACCGTCGGCCTACCGTCCGACCCAGCCACCGGCGCCCGTACGCTCGCCCGCCGTGGTCGTGGACGACAAGGACACCGAACAGGCGCACGTGGTGCTCGGCTGTCCGGGATTGTCCCGCCTCGACGAGCGGCGCTTCGCCGTCGGCGTGCTGAACAACTGCCTGGGCGGCGGCATGTCGAGCCGGTTGTTCCAGGAGATCCGGGAAAAGCGGGGGCTCGCATACTCGGTCTACTCGTACACGTCGCAGTATGCCGACTCGGGCATCTTCGCGGTGTACGCCGGCTGCGCGCCCGGCAAGGTCGACGAGGTCCTATCGCTCATCCGCGCCGAACTCGCTCGGGTGGCCGCCGACGGACTGACCGAGGCGGAGGTCGTTCGCGGCAAGGGCATGATGAAGGGCTCGCTCGTGCTCGGACTGGAGGACACCGGGTCGCGGATGAGCCGTCTCGGTAAAGGCGAGCTGCTCTACAACGACCTGATGACGGTCGACGACCTGCTGGCGCGCATCGATGCGGTCACCGTCGACGACGTCCGGGGCGTTGCCGCGGACCTACTTGCCCGGCCGATGTCGCTCGCGCTCGTCGGCCCGTTCGGCGAGCAGGACTTCGACCACCTGCTGACCGACTGAGCCGCCGCGGACCGGCTCGCGGTTCGTGACCGGTGACCGCCCCCCGCTCAGAGCCGCTCGCGCCAGGATCAGGTCGCCGGCGGACAGCCGTGCGAACGTGCCGGCGTCGGCGCCGACGGGCTGGGCTTCTACGGCTCGCGGCCGTGGGATGGGCTAGGTTGATCGCGTGACTGACGAACGCGAACCGATCCGGGTCGGCGTCCTGGGCGCCCGAGGCCGTATGGGCATCGAGGTGTGCCGGGCCGTGCAGGCGACCGATGACATGGAACTCGTCGCCATGGTCGACCAGGGTGACTGGCTGTTCAACGCGTCCGACGCCGGCGCACAGGTGCTTGTCGACTTCACCAACCCGGACGTGGTGATGGACCACGTGCACTGGACCGTCGACCAGGGCATCAATATGGTCGTCGGCACCAGCGGCTTCACCGAGACGCGGCTCGAACGCATCCGCGGCTGGCTCGCGTTGAAGCCCGGCGTCGGCGTCATGATCGCGCCGAACTTCGCGATCGGCGCGGTGCTCATGATGGAGTTCGCCGCCCGCGCGGCCCGGTTCTTCGAGTCGACCGAGATCATCGAAATGCACCATCCGAACAAGGTCGACGCGCCGAGCGGCACGGCCATGCGGACGGCGGCGATCGTGGCCGAAGCGCGTGCCGCGGCGTCGATGGGGAGCATGCCCGACGCCACCAAGGACGAGGCAGTCGGCGCCCGCGGCGCCGAAGTCGACGGCGTGCGCATTCACTCCGTCCGGGCCGCAGGGCTCGTCGCGCATCAAGAGGTCTTGTTTGGTACGGCCGGCGAAACGCTCACGATCCGCCACGACTCGTACGAGCGGGCTTCGTTCATGCCGGGCGTCCTGATGGCCGTGCGAGCGATCGTCGACCGCCCCGGCCTGACGATCGGACTCGGGTCACTCCTCGATTAGCTTCTCCTCAGCGCGCCCTGGCCTACGGTCGGCGCACTGACGACCGGCCGCTAGGCGCTCGTGCGCGTTCGCGTTCGCAGTTGTACGGAAGTTGGGCGCTCGCGGACGCGTAAAGCACCGAAGTTCCGTACAAGTGCGGGCCACAAGCGCCCGGGACAACGTCGGCGCTCCCGGCCGTCGCGTTTCCGCGTAGTTGTACGGAAGTTGGGCGCTCGGAGCGGCCGTCAGCGTCGAAGTTCCGTACAACTACGAACGGGCACCGGGCACCGGGCACCGGGCAACGGCCAAAGGGTAACGGGCAGAGCGCGAAGGGTGACGGCGGTGTCCTAGGCCTGGCCTAGGTTTCGGCGGATTCCGCGTCGGGGAAGTCGAGGGCGACGTGCAGGCGGAGCTGGTTGACCAGCAGGTCGTCGACATCGAGTGCCCGGGTCGCGCCATCGGGCTCCCAGCCGGCCGAGGAGAGGAACGCCCGCGTCGCGGGGTCGCGGTCATATGCCCACGCGACGGCGGTGTCGAAGCCCTCGCTGCGCCATCCGTCCACGGCCGACGCGAGCAGCCGGCTGCCGTGGCCGCGACGACCCCAACGTGGCTCCACCAGCAGGTCGGTGATCGCGGCCGTCGTCTCGGGCAGTGGCTTCTCGTCCGGGGCGAGTGCCGCCTCGTCGGCCGGGCCGGTCGCGACGAATCCCACAACGTGTGACCGCGCCACCGGTTCACCGGTGGGATCCGCGTTCGGGTCGTTCGACTCGTCCGGCGGCGGGCCGGTCTGCTCGATCGCGATCATGATGTGGTGCCGAGACGACGGCGGCCCCTCGATGGCGGCCAGCCACTGCTCGGCCATCCAGGCCTCGTCCAACTCAGCGAGGACGAGGCGCGGCAGGAGCCGGCGGTACGCCGTCCGCCACGTCGCCAGTTGGATGCGCGCGATCTCGGACGCGTCGAACGGGCGAGCGGGGCGGACGAAACCGTTAGCCATCCCGTCAGCGTACGTGCAGCGTGTAGCGCACCTCGTCGAGCGCCTCGCCGCCCGCCTCGTCGACCCGCGTCGTCCCGTCCGCGACGTAACCGAAGCGCTCGTAGAACCGCCGGGCGCGCGGGTTGTCGGCGAGCACCCACAGCCGGATCTCGTCGATGCCTTCGCCGACGAGGTGGTCGACCGCCGTCTGCATCAATACACGGCCGGCGCCCGTCGACCAATATTCGGCCGTGACGTAGATGGCGAAGACCTCGCCGACGCCCTCGTCGCGGTCGCCATCCTCATGCCGGAAGCGGCCGACCGCGACGAACCCGGCGAGTTCGTCGCCGACCTCGGCGACGAAGATGCCGCGGGGCGGTGTGCGGCCGTCGATGGCGCGGCGCCACATCGCCGCCCGGGCATCGACGTCGAGACGGTCGAGGAAATCCTGCGGCATCACACCGGCGTACGCCGCCTGCCACGTCCTGACGTGGATGTCGGCGATCCGCTCGCTATCGCCGATTGTCGCGGGCCGTACCGAGATCATGCGTTGTTCCTATCGGCGGGCCACGCCCCGCGTCAACGTGTTTACATCGAGCGCGCATCGCGCAGCGTGTAGCGGATGTGCTCGACCGGGGCCGCATCCGGATAGTCGGCACCGGCCGGCACGAGGCGCGACCCGCCGTCGGCGAGGAAGCCGAAGCGCTCGTAGAGACGGCGGCCGCGCGAGTTGTCCGCGATGACCCACAACCGAATCTCGCGCAGGCCGTACCGGACCAGGTGGTCTATGCCCGCGCGCAGGAGAGCGGGCCCCACGCCGCCGGACCACTGCTCTGGTACGACATAGGTCGCGAGGATCTCACCCACGGCCGGGTCGCGAACGCTATCTGCGTCGCGAAACCGACCGACTGTTGCATGGCCCACAATCTCGTGATCGACCTCGGCGACGATGCACTCGTCCGGCGGCGTCTGTTCGGCGATCTGTCTGCGTCGTCGGTCGGTCCATACCGACGGGTCGAAGCTCGCCCGATATGCCGCCGGCAGTACTTGGGCGTAGGCGGCCTGCCACGTCCTGATGTGGGCGCGCGCGATCCGGTCGCTGTCGTCGACGATCGCCGGCCGTACCGAGATCATGCGTTGTTCCTATCGGCGTGGCCTTCGCGACGTCAACGCAGAATGCCGCCCACGGGCACCGCGTTGTGTCGGACCGTGCGGATACGCTCGCGCGATGGACTCCCTGTCGGTAGCGCAAGCACGCCGGATCGCCCTCGCCGCGACCGGGTTCGGCGATCCGCGCCCGACCGGTGCGATCAGCGTCCGGAACCTGCGTCGTGTGCTGGAGCGCGTGGCACTGTTCCAGATCGACTCCGTCAACGTGCTGCAGAGAGCGCACTACCTGCCGCTGTATAGCCGCCTTGGTCCCTACCCGACGTCGTTGCTGGATCGGGCGGCGTACGGGCCACACCGGCGCGGGACCGGCGTCCAGCTCGACCCGCTCCAGTTCTCCGGCCGGCTCTTCGAGTACTGGGGGCACGTCGCGTCCTACCTGCCGGTCGAGTTGCATCCGTTGATGCAGTGGCGGATGAAGGACGACCACCCGTGGTCGGGGGTCGCACGGATCGCGCGGGAAAAGCCAAAACTGATGTCGTTCATTCGCGACGAAATTGCCGCGAACGGGCCGATGACCGCGGCCCACCTCGAGTCGGATATGCCGCGGCCATCCGGCAATTGGGGCTGGAACTGGTCCGACGCCAAGATCATTCTGGAGTGGCTGTTCTGGCGGGGTGAAGTGCTGGTGAGCAAGCGCAATTCCGGCTTCGCCCGGCTGTACGACGTGCCGGAGCGCGTTCTGCCGCCGGAGGTCATGGCCGCGCCCCGACCGGATGACGCGGCGGCGATGCGGGCGCTCGTCGGGCTGTCGGCGCGGGTGATGGGCGTCGCGAACGACGTCGAGCTGCGTGACTACTTCCGGCTTCCAGTGGCCGGTTATCGTGCGGCGGTCATGGAGCTGGTCGAGTCCGGCGAGTTGATCCGCGTCGAGATCGACGGATCGAAGGGCGTGTCCTACCTGCATCGCGATGCGCGGATGCCGCGGCGCGTCTCGGCCGCGACGCTCGTCAGCCCGTTCGATCCGATCGTGTGGCACCGCAACCGCACCGAACGGCTCTTCCACTTCAACTACCGGATCGAGATCTACGTCCCGGCGCCCAAGCGCATTTACGGGTATTACGTGCTGCCATTCCTGCTCGGTGATCGACTCGTGGCCCGGGTCGACCTCAAAGCGGATCGGCAGACGGGCGTGCTGCAGGTCCCGGGGGCGTACGGCGAGCCCGGCGCACCGGCCCACACGGCGGATGCGCTCGCCGCGGAGCTCACTCGGCTGGCCGGCTGGCTCGGACTAGCGGCAGTCGAGCCGCCGACCCGCGGCGATCTTGCCGTGAA
>DATCXD010000008.1:0-4649 GCA_036566005.1 Micromonosporaceae bacterium
CCGTCGGGGCGCGCGGCGGGCTCGTCGCGTCCGCGGTGCTGACCGCGTAGTTCGTGCCGGTCGGCTCGATGGCTGCGGGCCCGCGCCTGACCGGTCGTTGCGGGGGTACCGGTCAGCCGGTGTTGCGCATCCCGGCGGCGATCCCGTTCACGGTGGTGAGCAACGCCCGTTCGAGGGCCGGGTCGATCGTCGAGGCGCGGCCGGAGCCCGGTTCGGCCAGCGACGCCCGGTATTTCGCGAGCAGCGCGACCTGCAGGTGGTGCAGCGGTTCCAGATAGGTGTCGCGCACCTGGAGCGTACGGGCGAGCGAGGGCTGGCCGCCGAGCGTGGCGGTCTGGTTGCTGATGGCCAGGATCTGCTCACGGGTCAGCTCGTATTCAGCCTTGATCACGTCAAAGATGGGCTGCAGGTCCGGCGGCACCAGCGTCGCGACGTAGCGCGCGGCGATCGTGAGATCCGTCTTCGCCAGCATCATCTCCACGTTGGACACGAACGTCTGGAAGAACTGCCATTTGTCGAACATCTCGTCGAGCACGTCACCGAGACCGGCGGCGCGAGCGGCCGCGAGACCGGTTCCAACGCCGAACCAGCCCGGCACGATCTGCCGCGACTGCGTCCAACCGAACACCCACGGGATCGCACGCAGACTGCCGAGCCCGCCGCCCGCGTCCGGCCGGCGCGACGGTCGCGAGCCGATGTTCAACTGACCGAGCAGCTCGCACGGCGTGGCCGCCCAGAAGTAGGCCGGCAGGTCGGGCAGCTCGACCAGGTCGCGGTAGGCCCGAAACGCCGCTCCCGACACGACATCCATGGCCGAGTCCCACCGTGACAGGGCTTCGCGCGGTGCGCGGGGCTCGGTGTGCAGCAGTGTCGCCGTGAGGACGGCCGCGACCGTGAGTTCCAGATTCTCCCGGGCCAGTGCCGGCAGCGTGTACTTGTCGCTGATCACCTCGCCCTGCTCGGTCACCTTGATCGGGCCGTCAAGCGTGCCGTACGGCTGGGCCAGGATTGCCTCGTGCGTCGGCCCACCGCCACGGCCCACGGTGCCACCACGGCCGTGGAACATCCGCAGCCGTACGCCGTGCTTGGCGGCGGCGTCGCGCAGCGCCCGCTGTGCCTTGTGGATCGTCCATTGTGACGTGGTGATGCCGGCTTCCTTGTTCGAGTCGGAGTAGCCGAGCATCACTTCCTGGACGTCGCGGCGGGCATGCACGATGCGCCGGTAGGCCGGCAGTGACAGCAACTCGTTCAGGAGTTCGCCGCAGTTGTCCAACTCGGCCGGCGTCTCCAGCAGCGGTACGAAGCCGATGCGCGCCTTGGACCCGGTGACGTCGACGAGGCCGGCCTCGCGGGCCAGAACGACGGCGGCCAGGACATCGTCGACGCCACGGGTCATCGAGATGACGTACGACTCGATCGCCTCGTGACCGAAGTGATGCTGGATGTCGCGGATCGTGGCGAACACGTCGAATGTTTTGCGGGCGCTGTCGGTCAGGCCGTTGTCCACTCCGGACAGTGGCCGGCGGCCGGACAGCTCCTGCGCCAGAAGTTCGGTGCGCTCGGCCCGGCTCAGCCGGCCGTAGTTGGCCTGCACGCCCGCACGCGTGAACAACTGGGCGAGTACGGCGTGGTGGGCGTCGGCGTGCTCGCGGATGTCGAGCGTGGCGAGCTGGAGGCCGAAGGCCGAGATCGTCCGGATCACGGCGGCGAGCGTGCCGGTCGCGGTGAGCTGGCCGGCATTGCGGGCCAGCGACGCGCGCATCAGCTCGAGGTCGGCGACCAGCTCGGCGGTGCCGCGATAGTCGCGGCCGGGCACGCGCGGCGCGCCGGAGGCAAGGCGGTCCCGGGTGTTGGCCAGCTTCGCCTTGATGCAGCGGACCTTGAGCCGGTACGGCTCCTCCGCGTTGACCCGGCGAAATCGGCTGGGCAGCTCCGGCAGCGCATCGAGGTCGGCCGCGAGCGAGGCGGACAGGTCAAGCGAGACCGGCCGGAGCCGGCGGGACACCGACACCTCGTTGATCAGCGTGTCCATCGCCTGTTCGGCCGCCTGGATCCCGTGCTCGTACTGGATGCGCAGCACGTCGCGGGTGACCTTCGCGGTCACGTACGGGTTGCCGTCCCGGTCGCCGCCGATCCAGCTGCCGAAGGTGACCGGCCGACCATTCGGCGGCGTCTGAACGCCCAGCTCGAGCAGCGTCTGCGCCAGATCGGAGAGCACCTGTGGTGCCGCGTCGGAATACAGGTCGCGCAGGTAGTAGACGGCGTTGCGAGCCTCGTCGGCCGGGTCCGGCCGGTCCACCCGCAACTCGTCGGTCTGCCACAGCAGGTCGATCAACTCGGCCAGGCGGGTGTCGGCTTCGGCGCCCGACCCGGCCGGGGCACCGTAGAGTGCCGCCCGGCCGGCCTCGACATCCAGCTCGTCCGCGATCGCTCGCAGCTTCGACAGGATCGAGCGGCGCGAGGCCTCGGTCGGGTGCGCGGTGAAGACAGGACGGATCGCCAGGCGGCGGGCGGCCGCGGCGACATCGTCGGCCGGCACGCCCTTTGCGTTGATCTCGGCCGCGGCGGCGTCCAACCAACCGCCGAACTGCGCCCGTCGGCGGGACAGGTCACGCGCACGGTGCGCCTGTTCGGTGACGTTCGCGAGCTGGAAGTACGTGGAGAACGCGCGCGCGAGTTTCGTACCGGTCGACACGTCCATCGTGGTGAGCGTGCGAGCGGCAGCCGCCGGATCCGTCCGTACCTGTGCTCGCACCTGCTCGACCAGGTCGAGGAGGGCCTGACCCTCCTGCCGGACCAACGTCTGGCCGAGGAGCGCACCGAGTCGCCGGATGTCGGCTCGCAAGGCGCTTTCGGCATCGGTTCCCAGCGGCGCGTCGGCGCCGCCCGGACCGGAACTCGGGGCCGGGGCGGCTCCGGCGATCGACGGCATGTCCACCGGGGGCACCTCGTTGTGCGGCATCCCATCCGCCTCGTGACTCGTGTTGTTGCGCGCTGCCGGTCGGGTCGCCACAGACCGGCCGGTCGGATCCGGAAAGCGATCGGGGAGGGGAAGATCGGATGTCACCGGGCGCTCCTGACGATTGGGGACGTCACAGAAGGACAGCGCTGTCCGGCTCCTGCCATGCTAGCTCGGTAGGCATGTTAGCTCGGCATTTGTGGTGGCTCGGCCCGGGGCCGAAGACTAACCTGTCGCAATGGTGATCATGCCGCGAGCGTATCCACCGAAGCCGCGACCGGGCGACCGTGTCGCGGTGCTGTCACCCGCCGCCGGTGTGCCGGCGATCTTTCCGCATGTGTACGAACTCGGCTTGAGCCGCCTCCGCGACGCGTACGGAGTCGTCCCGGTCGAATATCCGACGACGCGCCAGCCGGAGGCGAGCGCCGCCGATCGCGCCCGGGACATCAACGCGGCTTTCGCCGACCCGTCGATCGCGGCGGTGCTCGCGAGTATCGGCGGCGAGGATCAGATCACCGTGATCCCGCACCTTGATCCCGGGCTGCTGCGCGCGAACCCGAAACCGTTCTTCGGCTACTCGGACAATACGAACCTGCACAACTACCTGTGGAATCTGGGGATCGTGAGTTACTACGGCGGCTCGGTGATGGTCAACCTCGGCCGGTCCGGGCGGGAGAATCCGGACTCGGCCGCATCGTTTCGGGCCGCGCTGTTCGACTCCGGCTGGGCCGACCTCGTCGAGCCGACGTGGAGCACGGATGAGGTCATCGACTGGTCGCTCGGGCCCGCCGCCCTCGCCGACGAACCGCCGTTGTTCGCGGCCCGACCGTGGGAGTGGCAGCACGCCAACCGCGTTATCGAGGCGCCGACCTGGGGCGGCTGTATCGAGGTGTTGTCCTGGATCCTCCAGGTCGGCCGCGACGTGGCAACGGTCGACGCCTACGCGGGCCACATTCTCATGATCGAGACGAGCGAGGAGATGCCGCCGGCCACCGAGGTGTATCGGATGCTTCGCAACATCGGCCTGCGCGGCTTGCTCGCCGACACCCCGGCCGTCCTGGTCGGTCGCCCGAAGGCATGGGACGTCGGCCGCCGGACCAGCCCCGAACGCAAGCAGCGGTACGTCGACGACCAGCGGGGCGCGATCCGGCGCGCCCTCGATGCGTACGCCCCGGATGCGACCGTCGTCTTCAACGTCGACTTCGGTCACACCGACCCGCAGTTGATCATGCCGTACGGCGGTCTCGTGCGGATCGACGGTCCGCGGCGGCAGATCTCGGTGCGCTACTGAGCGGCGTATGCGACTGAGCGGTGTATGCGATGGCCTGGTCACCGGGTCGCAATCGCCGTGGGTGAGACCGCGTGCGATGGCATACGCTTATGCGGCAACCCCCGTCCATCTGGGCGCTGGGGTAAAAGGCGCGTGCCACAAATTGCCGCGCCGAGACGACGGACATGACTTCTCGATGGGGTAAC
The DNA here is from genome assembly GCA_036566005.1 of Micromonosporaceae bacterium. GTDB lineage: Bacteria > Actinomycetota > Actinomycetes > Mycobacteriales > Micromonosporaceae > DASQPR01. The sequence goes on from DATCXD010000008.1 coordinate 4,436, forward strand.
GGGCGGACCGCCCGGAACGGAGCACACGACGCAATGAGGCTTACCGGGCTACTGACGGCGGCACTCGATGACCAGGCGCTCGCCACGGTGGCCGGCCTCGCGCGTGGCGGCGGCCCGGCGGCGGAGCAGGTCGACATCACGGCACCACCAGCTCTGCGGCCGTTCGTGGTCGCCGCGATCGCCCGCGGTGTGCCTCCTCGCGACGTCATCCTGC
>DATCXD010000051.1:0-9575 GCA_036566005.1 Micromonosporaceae bacterium
TCGTCGGCGGTGCCCAGTGGCAGCTCGGCCAGCACTTTGTTCGCGCGACGGGCGATACGCACGGAGGCCAACATCGTTCGCGGAACCGACGCGGTCCGGTGCTGTGCCTGCCACTCGATGCCGCCCAGGAATCCAAGCATCAGCTTGCCGGCGAAGATCCCGCCCGGGTAGACCAGCCCATCGCGCAACTCGGACGCCGCGTCCTGCAGGATTGCCAGCCGCCATTCCGGGGCATCGATCTCAGCCAGCGCCCACGAGGCGTAGCCGATCGCGGATATCCCCCAGCTGACGATCGCGCCGCTGAACCAGCTCCGGCCGCGCAGCCAGGCAAGCACATCGGCTGCGTCCGTCGATGTGATGCTGAACGGCTCGTAGCGCCCGCCGGAACCGTCGGTGCCCCGCGACGCTTCCACGACGACGTGGGCGCCGCCGGCGGCGAACCTTTTCGCGATCGATGCGATGCCCTTTCGGCCATACGGCGTACGGATCCAGACCAGCAATCCGGCACCCGGCCGCTCTCGCCCGCCGCGCGGACGCGGAAGGTAATGATCGAGTAGCAGCTGTGTCCCGTCGGTCGCGATCACCGTGACGTTTCGTTCGATCAGCATCGTCATCGCCGCATCCGCGCGGCCGCGTAGGCAACCATCCCGTCGCGCATGTACTCGGCCAGCCGCGGATCCTGCGCGTCCAGGTGTGCTCGCAGTTCGGGCGCGGCCGCGAACGCGTTGCCCAGTGCGGCGTAACTGTCGGGATCGAGTGACACGAGCCGGCGCTGGGCGGCCAGGTCGTCGTCGAGCACCGCGAACACAGCCGGGTCGTCGGCTTCGACGCCAGCACGCAGCAGCGCCAGAAGCCGGCGCTCGATCTCGGCCCCGTCCCGCTCGATCTGCCGGAACTGTTCGTCGCTCCAATCGGCCGTGCGGCGCCTGATCTCGTCAAAATACGGCTGCTGGGTTTGACCGGACCGCTCGATCGCCAGCGCCTCGAGCTCGGCGATAGTTTCACGGGTGAAGCGGAATCCTTCGAAAATCTCCTCCGCCGGCATGTCAGTTCCTTTCTCCAGATAGGCGATCGTGGCGGCCACGGTCGCTACGAGGCGATCGAGCCGCGTACGTTCGGCGATCAGCCGCTGCTGGTGCGCTCGCAGTGCCTCGACCCGGTCGCGTACGCCGTCGGCGACAGCCGCGATCCCGGTCAGATCCATGCCCAACTCGCGCAGCAAGAGGATCTGCTGCAATCGCAGCAACTGCTCCTGCTCGTAATACCGGTATCCGTTGGTCCCAACGCCGGCCGGCCGAAGCAGCCCGATCTCGTCGTAGTAGCGCAACGTCCGCGCTGTCACTCCCGACAAGCGCGCTACTTGCTGGATCGACCAACTCACCAGACCTCGCCCCCACGAATCGTCGGATACCAACACGCTAGAAGTTGCCGTAACGGCAAGGTCAAGCCTTGACGTCGCCAGCGCCTGCCGCGCCAACAGCTCGTTCCGCATCAGCAACCCGGGCACTCGGATCGGCTTGGGCCGATTGCCACAGGAGCTTCTAACATCTGCGGTACGCACGTTCTTGATGAGCGCAGCGTGCCGCCGACGACCGACCCTGTCCCTCACGAGCGCCGGTGGGGTGATGACATGATCCCCCAATGGCCACCTATGAAATCGCGCTCGTCCTCCTTGTCGACCGCTCGGGAGCGGTGCTAATGCAGCATCGCGACGGGCACGCGCCCGTGTCCCCGAACCAATGGAGCCTGCCTGGTGGGCATATCGAGCCCGGCGAGACGCCCGAAGAGGCCGCGCGTCGCGAGTTGCTGGAGGAGACCGGCCTGACCGCGGGCGACCTGGACCCACTGTGGAACGGCGCGCGGCCGTACGAGGAAGGCTTTCCGCACACCGTCACGGTCCATGTCTTCCACGGAACCACTGACGCGACCCAGGAGGACGTCGTGCTGGGTGAGGGCCGAGCGATGGTCTTCGTCCCTCGCGACAAGGTGTTAGACCGTGAGCTAGCCGTCTCCACGGCGGTCGTTCTGTCTCGTCATTTCGACGCCGCCTGATACATGGACGGACGACGGCGACCTCTGGGTCGACGGGTTCCTGGAAGAGGTCTAAGAGCGAGATCTGCAACGCCTTGGCGAAAACCTACAAACGACGGTACGCGGCGATGGCGTCGACGACAGCGTCCAGGTCTGCGGCGTTGTTGTAGTAGTGCAGCGAAAGGCGGACCGCTTCGCCACGGGGGCTGGACGCGATGCGGTGGTCGGCAAGGTATGCCGCCAGTTTCGACGGGTCGACATCCATCACGGCGACCATCGGCCCGCGCAGGTGTGGATCGGACGGCGAAGTAATCTTCTCGCCCATCTCGGTCAAGGCTTGATGCAGCTGGCCGCTCAACCGCGACACATGTGCGCTGACCGCAACCGGGTCGACACCTTCCAGCGCGCGCATGCCGCCGACGGCGCCGAACGCCGCCGGGATCGACGGCGTACCACTCTCGAATCGACGGGCGTGATCCGGATAGTCCAGCGAATGAGCGTTGAATTCGAACGGGTTGACCCGCCCGAACCATCCGGTCTGGATCGGCGGTTTTGCATCGACGAGCCCACTTCGTACGTAGAGAAATGCCATGCCGGGCAGGCCGAGCATGTACTTCAAGCTCCCCGATATGAGGTAGTCGCAGTCCAACTCTCGGACGTCTACTCGTTCGACGCCGGCCCCTTGGTAGGCATCGACAAACGCCTTTGCGCCAGCGGCGTGGGCGTGCGCGACCACCTCCTTGGTCGGCAACCGGAGACCGTTGCGATAGGAGATGAGCGGCACCGAGACGAGACCCGTCGCTTCGGTGATCAGGCTGTCGTAGTCGTCGGCCCATACGCGACCGTCGCGTTCGGAGACATAGACAACCTCGGCGCCCACGGTTTGCTGGGCCAACCAGACGTGCGCGATCGATGGAAACTCGACATCCGTCGTCACCAACCGGCGACGAGCCGACCAGTCTTGCGTCGACGCGACTTGGTACGCCCCGGCCGACGCCGACGGGACAACCGCGATTTCGTCGTCGGCCGCGCCGACGAAACGAGCAAACATCCGCCGGGCCGTGTCGACCTCGGCCATCCAGCGCTCCCACGGTGCGCCCGTCTCGCGCATCGTATGCTGATATTCGAATAGCGCCGCGACTACTTGTTGGGAAAGCGCACCCTGGCTACACGACGCAAGGTGCGTTAAATCGGCTAAGGCCGGAAACCGTAGGCGGAACGCCTCGGGTGTCACCATGAATTCTCCTGGCTGCGTGATCGATGGCGCCGGTTCGCGTCGGCAGCACCGGGCGTCCGCCGCGAATTCCGGTCCCAACTACCACGGTGCGAAGCACCCACCGATGGAATTGCTGTGTGCGTCACGCCACCCGATCGCACGTGCAATTGTCATGACCGCAGCGTTCAAAGACACTGAACAGATTGCTGCGATACAAGGTAGCCAGGCGAGTTCGGCGATGTCAACGTCAGGCCGCGGCAGCGGGTCGGCCATTCCCACGCTGCCGAGCTTGTCGTACACGTGCCCGAGATGGGGTCTCTACGGTACGGATCGAGATCTCGAGTTGCGCCGCGATCGCCGGGCACGCTCCACCGAGCACAGCGGATATGCAGTCCGAGGCACAAACCGTTCTGACACAGCCATCGTGACCGAACCGTTTCCCGTCAACCGCCGCGTCCGTGGCGGCATCGGCTGACTGCGCGATCGGGCGAGGGGCCTGTGGTCATGCGCAGTCGAGCCAACGCGGCCGCGCTACATGGCCGGCGCGGCCGGGCTGGTGTGACGGCGGCCCGGCCACGCTGGCGTCACGCCGGAGGGATGTTCTGGTTGAGGTGGAACACGTTGTCCGGGTCGTACCGACGCTTGATCTGAGCTAGCCGGTCGTACCCGGAGCCGAGGTTGTCGCGTACGCGGCCCTGGTCGTCGGCGGAAGCGAAGTTGGTGTACCCACCCGACTCGGAATACGGCGCGAGCGCGGCGAAGTAGTCGCGTACCCATGCCGTGTGTGCCTCGTTGTCGGCGGGGTCCGGCCACATGCCCGCGATCACGCACGCGTAGTTCGCCTCTCGGTGGCCGAACGCTGTCGCGTCGGCCGGCACGTCATGGCACGCACCATTGATCGGATACATGTGCATGGTCGAGTTGACGACCGGTACGCGCGGGCCGTACTTGAGGTGTGCGGCGATCGCGTCGTCGGTCAGGTTCTTAACGAACACCGCCTTCCAATAATGCTGCAACCCGCGCGGCACGAGCGCGTCGAATGAGGAGTTCAGGGCCGGGTACGGCATCGGTCCGATCATCTCGGCCGCCGGCTTCGCGATCTGGCGGAACCGGTCGATCACACGCGCTCCTTCTTCGTGGTCGCCGTTCCAGCACGACACAACGACCAGGAATGGATCGCCGACGCGGTCCTCCGGCACGAAGGGCAACGGCGGCGCGAGGTGCCACGCCGGGAACCCGCCGTACTCGCGTGGCGCGTCGGCGATGAAGTCGCGGAAATACCGCAGGATGTCCTGGGCATCTTCCGGCTCGAACAGCAGCAGCCCGCCGTAGATGTCGCGCACCGGGTGCAGCCGGAATTCGAAATCGGTCACGATGCCGAAGTTCCCGCCCCCACCGCGCAACGCCCAGAACAGGTCGGGCTGCGAGGTTTCACTCGCGGTCACGACCCGACCGTCAGCCAGCACCACTTGCGCCGACATAAGGTTGTCACAGGACAGACCGTGTTCTCGCGCTAGGTAGCCGATCCCGCCGCCGAGCGTCAGGCCGCCGACACCGGTCGTGGAAATGATGCCGCCGGTCGTGCCGAGCCCGTGGACGTATCCGGCGTCGTTGAACATCCCCCAGGTGGCGCCGCCAGCCACGTGAGCGGTCTGGGACGCGTGATCGACAACTACATCATTCATCATGGACAGATCGGCCACGATGGCGTCGTCCGCGGTGCCGAAGCCCGGCACGCTGTGCCCGCCGCCGCGGACCGCGAGTTCGCGACCATTCGTCCGGGCGCACTCGACCGTGCCCTGCACGTCCTCTACGTTCGCGCATCTGACGACGGCGGCCGGATGCTTGTCGATCATAAAGTTGTAAACGTGACGGGCGTCTTCGTAGTCGGGGTCGTCCCGCATGATGACGGCCCCGTCCACGCGCTCGCGCAGTACGGTAATCGACGCCATGGTTGCCTCCCATTCCAGTGGTCGGAGGGCCGGCAGGACTATGGATTCGCATCGCGCAACAGGCCCCTATGTGGGCGGGCGATTTCGACACTGTGGCCGCTGCCGGAACGGCAACTTCAACCGTTACCGGAACGGCAGCTTCAACCGCTGCCGGAACGGCAGTCATGACCGGTTCTCGCACGAACGCCGGCATACCGACCAAACGGCACAACGGCATGGGCCGTCGTGACCGACGCCGGTTCCCTCGTGCCCAGCCTGGCACAGGTGGGTGCCCGGCGGGCTCGAATCCCGTCAACCGGTCCGGCGGCAGCGATCCGTTGCTGCCCACTCCGTTGCTGCCCACTCCGCGATGCGTGGGCCTATCCGCCGGCCATGGCGCCAAGGATGATGAACGGCTCCGTGCCGGCGATGACCTGGTCGGGCAGCGCCGCGTCGGGCGAGGCGTTGGAGAGGTCTTCCGCGCAGCCGTAGAAGCGCACGTACGGCCGACGCTCGCCGCTGCCGCGGTCGCGGATCGTGCCGAGGAGCATCGGATACTGCGACTCCAGGCTGTCCAGCAACCGGCGCTGGGTGACCGGTCCAGCACCCTCGACCGGGCCGGGCACCTCGACGCGTACCTCGCCGCTGACGCGGGCCAAATTTTTCAGATGCGCGGGCAGGACGACCCGGATCACGGCAGCGCCTGGACTTCCACGGACAGGACGGCGGGCAGGTCCCGCACGATCGGTGCCCAGCTATCGCCGCTGTCGGCCGAGTGGTAGACCTGGCCCCCCGTGGTGCCGAAGTAGATACCGCACGGGTCGAGCTTGTCGACCGCCATCGCGTCGCGCAGCACGTTGACGTAGCAGTCTGATTGCGGGAGGCCGTTGGTCAGCGGCTCCCAGTCATGGCCACCCGTACGGCTCCGATAGACCCGCAGCTTGCCCTCCGGCGGGTAGTGTTCGGAGTCGCTCTTGATCGGCAGCACATAGATGGTTTCCGGCTCGTGCGCGTGGACCGCGATCGGGAACCCGAAGTCGGACGGGAGATCGCCGCTGATCTCGCGCCAGTTCGCGCCGGCGTCGTCGCTGCGCATCACGTCCCAGTGCTTCTGCATGAACAGCGTGTCGGGCCGGGACGGGTGCTGGGCGATGCGGTGGACGCAGTGGCCGACCTCCGAGTCCTGGTCGGGAATCTCCCCCGAACGCAGGCCCTTGTTGATCGGCAACCAACTGGCTCCGCCATCGTCGCTTCGGAACGCGCCCGCGGCCGAGATCGCGACATAGATCCGGTCCTTGTTCTGCGGGTCAAGGATGATCGTGTGCAGGCACATCCCGCCTGCGCCCGGCTGCCACGCTGGCCCGGTCGGGTGGGTACGGAGAGCCGTGAGCTCGCCCCACTGCTGGCCACCGTCGGTCGACACGTAGAGGGCGGCGTCCTCGGCGCCGGCGTACACGGTGTCGGGGTCGTCGGGTGACGGCTCGAGGTGCCAGATGCGCTTGAACTCCCAGGGCCGTGGCGTGCCGTCGTACCAGAGGTGTTCGCCGACCTCACCCTGGTAGGCGAAGTCGTTCCCGACGGTGGCCCACGTCTTGCCACCGTCGTCGGAACGCTGGATCACCTGCCCGAACCAACCGCCGGACGGGGATGCGTAGAGCCGGTCCGGGTCGGCCGGCGAACCGGTGAGGTGGTAAATCTCCCAACCGCCGAAATGCGGTCCGTCGACCGTCCAGTCGGCGCGTCGGCCGTCCGATGTCAGCGTGAACGCGCCCTTGCGCGTGCCGACCAGCACTCTTACACCGCTCATGCCCTCATCCTTCCCGTCGTTCGGCGGTGCGGACAAGGTGCGCTGTTCGTCGCGCCGAAGCCTGGTCCGCCAGCACCGGAAATCTTCCTCTCCAGGTACGACGAACCCGCGCCCCGGAATTCGACATCGGTGTGCCAAATACTTCGGCAAAGTTCGACGATGTCGACGGGTTGCCCGCGCAAGCGTCGAGCCGCAGGTGAGGTAGGCCAGGAGCGGGCCGTTGAACCGGTGAGCGGCGCAATCGGCGTGCGAACTCCGATGTGACCGGTGAGCCGAATCAGCCTTGCGGCTGACCGATGTTCACCATCCAGGCAACACCGAACCGGTCCACGCACTGGCCGAACTCGTCACCCCACATCTGCCGTTCGAGCGGAACCGATACGGTGCCGCCGTCCGACAGCTTGTCCCAGTAGGCGCGGAGGCTGTCCGCGTCGTCGCCACTCAGGCTGACCGTCATGGTGTCGCCCGGGTTGAACGAGGTGCCAGGTGGCCTGTCCGCACCCATCAGCGTGAAACCCTTGTCGGTCTCCAACATCGCGTGCATGACCTTGTCCGCGCCCTCGGCATGTGGATCGCCGAATTCGCTGAACGTGCTCACGGTCAAGGTCCCGCCAAGGACGCTCTGGTAATACTCCATGGCCTGCCGGGCGTTACCGCCAAAACTGATATACGGGTTGAGACGTGAACTCATCGCATGCTCCTCGGGCCGTAGATGGGTCCTCATCGCAGGCTACCAGTCAGCCGACAAACCATCCTAGATCGCCTCAACATCGGCATTGGCTCGACGGGTTACCCGAGGTCCGGGTGGGACGCGGTCGCGAGCACGATCGGCCTTATCCAACGCGTACCGCCGGATCGAGTTCATCAGCCCGTAGGTGCTCGTGCACCATGCGTACGACGGTGGCGCCCTCGCCGACCGCCGAGGCGACGCGCTTGATCGAGCCCTGTCGCACGTCCCCCGCTGCGAACACGCCAGGCATGCTCGTCTCCAACGTCAACGGCTCGCGGTGATACGTCCAAGGCGCCGCGGGATGCTCGAGAACATCGCGACCGGTGATCAGATAACCTCGCGCGTCGCGGGCGATCTCATCGGGAAGCCACTGCGTGTGCGGTTCGCCACCGATCATGATGAACATCGCGTCCGCCGGCACCTCCGCTACGGCGCCAGTCGCGCGGTCCGCGAGTGTAATGGACTTGAGCGATCCGGAACCGGATCCGTCGACCACCTCCGTACGGTGGCGGACGATGACATTCGGCGTCGACTCGACGGCGCGGACCAGGTAGGCGGACATCGACTTGGCGATACTCTCGCCGCGCACGAGCAAGGTAACCGTACGGGCGTGCCTGGCGAGGTGCTGTGCGGCCTGTCCGGCCGAGTTGCCCGCACCGACGATGAACACGTCCTGGCCCGCCATGGCGCGGCTCTCGCTCACCGCAGCGCCGTAGAAGACGCCGGAACCCACGAGTGCCTCGAGTCGGGGTACGCCGAGGCGTCGCCAGTTGATGCCGGTGGCAAGGACAACTGCGCGGGTACGTAACTCGGTCCCGTCACGCAGGTGGACGACACGTTGCTCGCCCCGGCGTTCGAGCGCGACCGCCTGTTGCGCGAACACGATGTGAGCTCCCATCAGCCAGGCCTGCTCACACGTACGCTCCATCAGAACGCCACCGTTGACGCCATGCGGAAACCCGGGGTAATTCCTGATCAGCGGACTCGTGCCGGCCTGGCCGCCGGAGACCTCTTCCTCGAGCATCACGGTGTCGAGCCCCTCGGAGGCGGCGTAGACGGCCGCGGTGAGACCGGCCGGCCCCGCTCCGACGATCGCGACCTCGCAGGTGTCGACATCGTTCGTCACGTTGACGCCGATCGCGCGGGCTAAGTCGGGCATGCTCGGGTCGATGATGGTGTGCCCGTCATAGCGAATCACCACCGGCAAGCGGCTCGCGTCGAGCCCAGCCTCATGCAGCAAGACACGCCCGGCATCGCTGCCGACCGGATAGATCCCGAAGGGCATGCCGAACCGGGTCATGACGTCGCGCAACTGCAGCACTCTGCTGTCGCCCTCGGCGGCAACGATCCGAAATAGCTCGAAATTCGGCTCCTGTTCCCGGATCCACGAAAACAGGTAGTCACTCATCGGCCCGTACATCATCTCGTCATCCGCCCATGGCCGCACGATGTGATAGTCCGCGTGGCCAAGTAGCATCGCCTGCACCGCCGGACTGCTCGACGAATAGTCGCGATCGACCAGCAGGACCCGCTTTGCCCGCGGATGCAACTCGTGTGCGCGCGCGAGCAGATCGGCCGCAGCGTCATCGACAAGCAACAACGCGACCGGCACGTTCGTGGCGGCCATCTCCTCTAACGCGGCCAGGGCAGCCGCCGACGAGGTTTCGCCGCGGACCGAGAAACTGTTGCCGAATCGCCGGGTCAGATCGGACAGCAGTGCCTCAAGCGACGCTGCCTCATGATCGACCACATAAAGCACCGGCAAAACCGACAATTGCCCCATACGCCCAAAGCCTAGTCGGGTCCCTATCAGCTCGCGGCGCTACGCCGAACGCGACGACAGCGAGCGCGCTGCCGTAC
>DATCXD010000053.1:0-5457 GCA_036566005.1 Micromonosporaceae bacterium
CGCGCCGAAGTCGGCGCCGGCACGTCCGGCTCCGTTGGGAGGACCGGTTCGTCCCCGACCCGCCGGCGGCGCAACGCGGCCACAAGCAGCGGCGTCAACGCGATCGCGACCGCCAGCACGCCGGCTCCGATCGTCAGGGACCGGACCAGGCGCGCATGGTCGACGCGCGAGCTCAACAGGCTGTCGACGCTCTGCAGGATCGAGGCGGTCAGGGTGTTCGCCGCGGCTTGCGCCGTCACCGCGTCGTCGGCCGCCTTGCGTGCGGAGCCGCCCGGCGGCGGCCTGCTCCCGGAGGCGGAAGTCGCGGTGCCGTCGGCGATGAGCGCGTCGACCTGGATGCGGAATTGGTCCAGCCGGGCGAGCGTGTTCTGGCTGATCGCGGCATCCGGCGACGCGTCGGACGCGTTCTGCACGTCACTGACGAGATCGCTCGCATCCTGTTCGATCGATGCCCGCTGATCGGCCAGTTGCTCGGCGATGCTGCCCGTCGGCGTGCCGGCGACCGCGTCCGGCCCGATCGCGATGCCGCCCGACGCGGTCGGAGCGGAGCCACCGAGCGCCAACAGGTCCGCGTAAGCACCGGCGGCGACGACGACAGCCGGCAGCTGATGTGCCGCGCCGTCCTGCAGCGCGGCCAGCTCGGGGTGGGCGTTGTGGCTCAGTCCAGCGGTCGCGCCGACCTTGTCGGCCAGCTCCAGGAGCAGCCCGGTCACGCCGCTATAGGCCGCGAACGAGTCGGTCGGCGACGACGCGGAGCGGCTGTGCAGCTGCTGGATGCGAGTGTCGGCGTCGGCCCAGAGCACCTGCGACCGAAGGTCGGCGCCATAGCGCTGATCGACGTCCGCGACCGCCAGCGCGGCCCGATCGACCGGCTGGAGATTCACCCGGCCGCCGGTCACGGCGGTGGATTCGGCGGCAACGACCGCGCCGATCAGCGGTTGCAGCGTCCGCACGTACGCCACGCCATGTTGCTGTCGGGCCAACGCGTCGAGATCAGAGCGCTCGTTGTTCCATGCCTGGAGGAAGAGGACACAGCTTGGCACCAGCACCGCGACAGCGAGCAGCGCGCGGGTCGCGACCGCCCGGTGCCGGTCGCGCGCGCGGTCGAGCTGCGCAAATGTCGTCATCGCCGAACCTCTGACGTAACTATGGGCGGCCAGACGCGGCGACCGACCGTGGTGAAAGCGTGCCGCGATGCGCGGATTGGCCGACGCCGGAGTGTATCTAGCGGGGCGACGCCACGTCTATCAATCGAGACGCCCGAAACGGCCGGCGTATCCAGATTGGACCAGCGACCGGCACGCAGCGTTATGGCGACAACACGCAACGGTTACCTGATGGTGCGGTTAGCCGGGCGCCAGCCGGCCGCCAACCCCGAGCCGCCGTGATCACTCAACGGTGGAGCCATACGGTGAGCGGCCCAGTGGCGGTGAAGCCGAGACGGAGTGGTGCGGCCATCGCGTCGTCCCGCTCATAACCGACGATCGGGAGATCGGGCCACCGCCGGACGATCGTCGCAAGTGCGCCCGCCCAGGCTGCGTCCAGATCCCGGTCGACGGCGAAAACGTTCGACAGGCCGGTCGCCGTACCGCTGACGTTGGCGATCGCACCAGCGACGAACCGCGTGCCGTTGCGACGGCCGAGCACGACCACGTCGGGGCCCGCGACCAACGACGGCCGGAACACGTCGCGCGGTTCGTCACTTCCGCACCACGCCTGCGCCCACGCCGCGAGGTCGGCCGCCCCGATCGGGAGCATCGGCGCCGCCTCGGGCGTGCCTTCGCCGGGTGGCCGCCACAGCCACCATGCGTCGAAAAGGCGCTCGAAGCCGTTGGTGGTCAGGTCGAGCGCGGCGAAGCTGTCCTTGACCGAGCAACCGCTTCGGGTATCGATGCCGGCGAGGACCGGGTCGGCCGCGGCGTCCGCGGCCAACGTCACGGCATCGGGGTACAACTCGGGGGTACGTTTCGGGCTGAGCCAAGCCTGCGGCGTGAAAGTGCCGGCGTGGCCGTGCGAGCGGCACATTGCGTCGCACCACGCGGCGTTGTTGGCCGCCGCGATCTTGACGCGTGCGTGTCGCTGCTCGATGCTCGCCACCCCTCGCTCGTCCGGCTCATCCTCGACACCGCAAACAACACCGGCAGGTTTTGGGGACAACTGTCCGCCTGACGGCCGACACGCGCCGCCCGTTACAACGAGCGGTACGTCGTGGCACTGCGCGACCGCGCGCGACAATAAGCCCACGACACGGCCGCCCGGGTCGACGACGATGTACGAATGGTCGTCGACTACTTCACGGCTCGGCACCGCCTCGCGAAGGCGTACGAGGGCATCGACCGACTCGCCGCCACATTCACCCGCGATGACCTGCTCGAGTTTTCCCGCTGTCGGGGCTGGGTCGTCGCCGACGTGCTGTTTCACCTGCTGTGCGATGCGCAACGGGCGTTGATCGCGTTGGCGAGCCCGTATCCGGGACCGTCCGATCGCGACTTCGTGAGCTATGGCGCGGGTGTGGCGCCGATCGAGATCCGATCCCGGGCGCGTGGTCGATCAAACGGTCGGCGGCAGCGTTCCGGGACGGGCTCGGATCGAGCGTGCTCTGGCAGGAGACCGCACCGGCGGCCGTACGGGCCGCGCACGCCGCCGACCCGGACGGCTACCTGACCACGCAGGGCCATGTGCTCGCCGTACCCGATTTCCTGACGACGCTCGCGACCGAGGCGGCGATCCACCACCTGGACATGACCGTGCACCTTCCCAATGCGCCCGCACCCGATCCGGATGCGCTCGCCGCCGCGGTCGACACACTCGACGGCCTGGCTCGGATCGCCGACGCGGGCACGGCCAGCGACGCCGACACGGTCAACGACGCCGGCACGGTCAACGACGCACGGCCCGGTCGGCCGCCGAACTGGTCGGCCGAGGAGTACATCCTCAAGGCCACCGGCCGGCTACGACTCACTCCAGCCGAGGCCGCAGCAACGGGCGGCTACCCGCTGCTGAGCTGAGCCGAGAGCGGCACGCGCTGCTGGGCGGCGTTATCGACCGACCGGCACCGGTTTGCGCTGCTCGGCCGGCACCGGTGCCCCATCACCCTCGACATCGATGTGCGGCAGGATCTTGTCCAGCCAGCGCGGCACCCACCACGCGTGGTCGCCCAACAGCGACATGATCGCGGGCACCAGCACCATCCGGACTACCGACGCGTCGATCAACACCGAAACGGCCATGCCGAGTGCGAGCATCTTGACAATCGGGTCGGTGTCGGCGACGAAGCTTGAGAAGACCACCACCATCACGGCCGCGGCCGTCGTGATGACGCGCGCGGTGCCGCCGATCCCGATGGCCACGCTGCGATGTGGGTCGCGAGTGCGCACGTAGGCCTCGTGCACCCGGGTCAGCAGGAACACCTCGTAGTCCATCGACAGACCGAACACGATCGCGAACATCAGCATCGGCACGAACGCCGGGATCGGCACCTTCTCATCCATGCCGATCAGCGACGATCCCCAACCCCACTGGAACACCGCCACCACGACGCCATAGGCGGCGCCGACCGAAAGCAGGTTCATCACCGCCGCCTTGATCCCGATCGCGAGCGACCGGAACGCCGCGGTCAACAGCAACAGCGACAACAGGACAACCGCACCGATCAGCCACGGTAACCGTTGCACGCTGCGCTCGGTGAAGTCGACGTTGCCGACGGTGGTGCCGGTGAGGTAGGTCGGCGCGGACACCGACGGCAAGACGTTGTCCCGAAGGTTGTTCACCAGTGACGTGGTCGCGGCGGCCTGCGGATTGGTCTTCGGGATCACGTTCAGGATTGCGGCGGTGCCGCCCTGATTTACCGACGGCGGCCACACCGAGGCGACATCGGACGTCTTCTGCAACGTTTGCTGTGTGTTGGTGAGCAGCGTCTGAAAATCGGATGACGACGCGCCGGCCGGCGCCTTCACGATCACCGTGATCGGGCCGTTCGCACCGACACCGAACCCCTCGGAGATCAGGTCATAGGCGCGCCGGTCGGTGTCCGACGTCGGATCCGTGCCGGCGTCGAGCTGGCCGAACGTGATGAAGAACAACGGAATCGTGATGATAACGAGCAGAATCACCGCGCCGATTGCCCATGGCCACGGTCGGCCGCTCACGCGCCGTCCCCAGCGCGCGAAGGCACTATTCTCGTGCGCGTGGTCGTCGTGCACGGCCACCGGTGGTTTATCCGCCGCGGCCCGGTCGCGGCGTTCGCGGCGCTCGCGGCGGCGATCGACGAACGAGCGCACGGTGCCTCGCGCCAACCCCATGAGCGCGGGTACGAGCGTGAGCGCGGACAGCATCGTCACGGCGACGACGATCGCGGCCGACACGCCGAGCGCGCTGATGAACGGAACGCCAGCCACGAAGAGGCCGAGGATCGCGATGATCACTGTCGTTCCGGCCACCACGATCGCGCCACCGGACCGCGAGTTCGCCTTGCCGATCGACTCGATCAGGTCGCCGCCGCGGTCGACCTGCTCGCGGTGCCGGGCGACCTGGAACAGGCCGTAGTCGACGGCGACGCCGAGGCCGAGCAGCGTCGCGATCGTCGGCGCGGTCGTCGGGAAGGTGAACGCCGCCGCCAGCAGGCCGAGCGTCGACAGTCCGGCCGCCACGCTGAAGCCGGCCGCGACCAGCGGTATGGCCGCGGCGACGAGCGAGACGAACATGATCAGCAACAGGATGAGCGCGCAGGCTAAGCCGATCGCCTCGGACTTCGTGTCGTCGGTGTGGTTGGCGATCTGGCCAGCGGAGCCGCCGTATTCGACCGTGAGCCCGGCGTCGGTGGCCGGCTTCACCGCGTTGTGCAACTGGTCGAGATAGGCATTGTTGAGGTTGTTCGTCGCCGTATCGAAGTTCACCGTGGCGTAGGCGATCGTGCCGTTCGTCGAGACGGTCGGTGAGTTGGATGCCGCGTACGGGCTCGTGGCGCTGAGTACGTGATCCAGGTGCGACACGTTCGTGACCGACTGGTTGACCAGGTCTTCGCTGGAGCTGAGCTTCGCGCCGGCCGGAGCGGCGAAGACTATCTGGCCGGAGTTGCTGCTCTGCGTCGGGAACTCGGTGGCCAGCACGGCCTTGCCCTTGTCTGACGCGCTGCCCGGCACGGTGTAGTCATTGACGAACGACCCGCCGAAGGTCGCCCGCAGCGCTACCAGGCCGACGACGATTACCAGCCAGACGCCGATGACATACCAGTGGCGTCGGGCGCAGAAACGGCCGAGACGTTCGAGGAACGTATGCATGGCATCCCCTTCTCCGAGCACCGTGCCTGCGCCTCGCGCCCCCGCTGCGCCGCGTCTGCCACCTCGCGCGACCCGTATTGACCAGGGGTTATGTCAAGCCTAGAGGGACCCGACCAAGATCGACCCGAGAATGGTCCGGTCCGCATCGATGCGCCGGGCCAAGATCATCGAGCCGATA
>DATCXD010000064.1:0-3976 GCA_036566005.1 Micromonosporaceae bacterium
TCGCCGGTCAGCGGATGAGACTCAAGCCGCCGAGGCGTCTGCCGCTGAAGCCTCGCCGGCGGACCACGAGCCGGCCGACGGTGGCCGGCGCTGGTCGACGCGACTCTTCCGGTCGGAGCTCTGGCTGATCTTCGGCCGGCGTCGCAACTGGGTTGGCCTGGCCGTACTGTGTTCCGTGCCGATCCTGATCAATATCGCGACGAAGGTGTCCGCGCCGGCCAGTGGTGGTCCGGACTTCTTCGTCAACATCACGAGCAACGGCCTCTTCGCGGCGCTCGCGTCGCTCGTTCTCGAGCTGCCGCTGTTCTTACCGGTCGCTGTCGCGGCGATCTCGGCCGACGCCATCGCCGGTGAGGCGAACCTCGGCACGCTGCGCTATCTGCTGGCCGTCCCGGCCGGCCGCACCCGGCTGCTGGCCGTGAAGTTCGGCGCGATCATCGTTTTTGCCCTGGTCGCAACGCTTCTCGTGGCCGTCGTCGGCGCCGTCCTGGGGCTGATCCTCTTCGGTGGCGGTCCGTTCACCACGCTGTCAGGCACCGCGATCTCGTTCGGCTCCGGGGCCGTACGGGTGCTGCTGGTCTGCCTGTACGTCACGGTCATGCTCGCCGCTCTCGGCGCCGTGGGCCTGTTCGTCTCGACGCTGACCGAACAACCGATCGGCGCGACCATCGCGATCCTGGTCCTCGCGCTGAGTAGCGAAATCGCCGACGCCATCCCGCAACTCCACGCGATCCATCCGTACCTGCTGACGCACTACTGGCTATCGTTCGGCGACCTGCTGCGCGATCCGATGGCATTCGACCGTACAGTGCCCGGCCTGCTGTCCGCGGCGGCCTATATAGCGATCTTCGCGAGCGCCGCCTGGGCCCGGTTCACCGGGCGCGACGTCGCCAGTTGACCGGAGGGTGGCCAGGCAGGCCCGCGTACGCCTACTCTTCGGTAACACGCGCGTGGCCGCCCGGTTGACGGCCGCCAGACGCCGACTGGACACCGACCGAAGGACCACCCGATGTCGCTTGCGATCCCCTACCGCTCGATCCCGGACATGCTCGCCCAGCGGGTCGCCGCGACGCCCGGTGCGCGGGCCTTCGGCTATCCCACCGACGATGGCGGCGTCGGCTGGATGAGCTGGGCCGATGTCGGAGCCCGCGCGACCACCATCGCCGCCGGGCTGCTCGGCCTCGGTGTCGGTTCCGAGGACCGGGTCGCGATCCTGTCCAGCACACGTGTGGAATGGCTGCTGGCCGACTTCGGCATCATGAACGCGGGTGGGGCCACGACGACCGTCTACCCGACGACGGAGCCGGAAGAGGCGTCGTTCATCGTCGCCGACTCGGAGTCCGTCGTGCTGATCGCCGAGAACGCGGCGCAAGCGGCCAAGGTCTCCGGAGCCACGCTCGAACACCTCCGTCACGTCGTGCTGATCGACGCGGTCGCCGGCGAGAGCGTGTCGCTCGACGTACCCGTGCTGTCCCTCGCGGAGCTGGAGCGGCGCGGCGCCGACGCACTGGCCGCGGACCCCGACCTGGTCGCCCGCACGGTGGCCACGGTAGCGCCGGAGCATCTCGCCACGCTGATCTACACCTCCGGCACGACCGGTCGTCCGAAGGGCGTTGAGCTGACCCACGCCGGCTGGTGCTGGCAGGCGGTCGCGCAGAGCGAGAACGGGCTGGTCACGCCGGACGACCTGCAATACCTGTGGCTTCCGCTGTCGCACTCGTTCGGCAAGACGCTCGCGTGCAGCCTCGTGCACGCCGGCCTGCCCACCTATGTGGACGGTCGCGTCGACAAGCTCGTCGCGAACCTCACGCTGATCCGGCCGACGCTGATGTGCGCGGCCCCGCGCGTGTTCGAGAAGGTCTACAACGCCGCCGCCGGTTCGGCCACCGCGGCAGGCGGCCTCAAAGCGAAGATCTTTACCTGGGCGGTACGGGTGGGAAAGCGCGCCACGACACTCACGCTCGCCGGAAAGCCGGTGCCCGCCGGGCTTGCGGCCCAGCAGCGTGTCGCGGACAAGCTCGTGTTCTCGAAACTGCGCGCGCGTCTCGGCGGACGCATCCGCGTGCTCGTGTCCGGCTCGGCCCCGCTGTCGAGCGACATCTCCGAATTCTTCGCCGCCGCCGGCCTGCCCATCTACGAGGGATACGGGCTGACCGAGACATCGGCCGGCAACTTCGTCAACCCGCTGGACGGGCTGCGCATCGGCACGGTCGGCAAGCGGCTGGGCGATCTCGAATGCAAGATCGACGTGGATGGCGAGATCCTCATCCGCGGACTGCCGGTGATGCGCGGCTACCACAATCTGCCGGAGGAGACGGCGGCGGCGTTGACGTCCGACGGGTTCTTCCGCACCGGCGACATCGGAGAACTCGACGCCGACGGTTATCTGCGGATCACCGATCGCAAGAAGGACCTCATCAAGACGTCCGGCGGCAAATATGTGGCGCCCTCGCACATCGAGGGGATGTTCAAGGCGATCTGCCCGTACACATCGCAGGCGCTCGTCGTCGGCCAGGCCCGCAACTTCTGCACGATGCTCGTCACGCTCGACCCCGACGCCATCGCCGCCTGGGCCGCCGGCGGGCCGCTCGACGGCAAGCCGTACGCCGAGATCGTCGGATCCGCGGCGGCACGCGAGCTGGTCGGTGGCTACGTCGCCGAGTTGAACCAGAAGCTGAACCGCTGGGAGACGGTCAAGAAGTTCGCGATCCTGCCGCGCGATCTGTCCATCGAGGACGGCGAACTCACGCCGTCGCTCAAGGTGAAGCGCCGCATCGTCGAGAGCACGTTCGCGTCCGACATCGACGCCATGTACGAGGGCGCGCTCGTCGAGCTGTAATCCCGCTCGTCGAGCTGTCACCCCGTTCGTCGAGCGGCGATCCCCGGGGGCGACCCGGCCGGCCGCCGGGGCGTCGTACGCGCGACAACCGCGCGCGGCAATCCGGCGTGGCGCTTGACGAGGAGCACGCGACCTGCCATTGTGCCGTCGAGTCGGCCCGCCGAGATTGTTGGTCCATGGTCTTGACGACGGCGTGGTTGGCGTGTCTCTTATAGGATCCGTTGAATCATCGAGCTCAATCCGGCGCAGAACCCTCAGCGCGCCCCCCTCGGCGATAGGAGCACGTTCGTGAACCCCAACCAACCGCAGTACCCGGTGCCCGGCAATCAGCCAGCGCCGGCGGGCGCGGGACGCGGGCTGTCGTTCGCTCTGTCCGACGTGATCGTCGGCGGTGCCGCATTCCTATTTTTCATCTTCTCGTTCACCCCGTTCGTCTCGCTGGGCGCCCTGCACACAGACCTGTGGGACTTTACGTCGCCGCTCGGCTGGTGGGCCGCGGTGGCGAACGTCCTTCTGCTGGCTACCGCCGTCGCCGCGCTGCGGTGGCCGCGTGACAAGGAGTATGTCGGCTTCCGTCGCAGTCAGGTGCAGGTCGGGCTCGGGCTCTACGTCTTCCTTTTCGTCCTCGGCATCCTGTTCGCCGAGCACTCGATCTTCGGCTGGGGCGGCTGGCTGATGCTGATCTGCTCGCTGGTCGCGCTCACCGGCGCCGTACTAGGGCACCTCAACATGCTGCAGGAGCCGGTCGCGATCCCGACCGGGCGCACATCCAAGCCGGCCGGATACCAGGGCCAGCCGGCGGGTGGCTACGCGCCACCGCAGGATCAGGCCGGGTACGAGCCGCCGGCGACGACGAACTACACGCCGGGTCAGGCGCCGGCCCAGCCGCCCCATCAGGACGACACCATCTGACCGATCCGTTAACGCGACGGCGCCGGCCCACCCGATGGGGTGGGCCGGCGCCGTGGCGTTTGCTGGGCGGCACGCGCTGCTTGTCATCGCGGGTTGCGCCGTGCCCGTTCAGGCGACCAAGGCGGGCGCCTCCCAGGTCCGGCGACTGCCCCGAGCCACGTCGGCGTACGCGGCGGCGATGCGCGACGCGCGCCCGGCGCTCCTCAAGATCTACACGGACACGTT
>DATCXD010000070.1:0-2357 GCA_036566005.1 Micromonosporaceae bacterium
CGCAAGCCGTTCGAGACTCTCGCGCGTACGGCACCGCCCGGCGTACCGGTGGTGTTCTGCCCGTTGATCGAGCACGTCGACGAGGTGGTGACGCCCGGGCTCCGCGCGGTGTTCTACGTCAACAACGGCATGAAGAACAGCCACCTCGTCCGGTTCCACCGGCTGACCCACATCCAACTGCTCCACGGCGACTCCGACAAGGCGTCGAGCTACAACTCGGTGACCGCGATGTTCGACCGGATCTTCGTCGCCGGCGAGGCGGCGATCGACCGGTACGGTGCCCACGGCGTGCTCATCCCGCGGGAGAAGTTCGACATCGTCGGCCGGCCGCAGGTCGAGTCGATCAAGGTGAGTGCCGCCGGCATCCGGGACGTCGCCGAGCCGGTAGTGCTCTACGCGACGACGTGGACCAGCCACTACGCGGACGCGAACTACTGTTCGCTGCCCATCGGCGAACAGATCGTGACCAAGCTGCTCGAACGCGGCGCGACGGTGATCCTCCGACCGCACCCGTACGCGGACCGGGACGCGGCGAGCGTCCGCCGGCTGGCCCGGCTCCAGCAGATCCTTTCGACCGATCGCGACCGTACGGGCCGGCAGCACGTGTTCGGCTCAGCCGCGACGACACAGATGTCGCTGTTCGAGTGCATCAACCGGTCGGACGCGTTGATCTCCGACGTCTCCGGTGTGGCGTCCGATTTCCTCTACTCGATGAAGCCGTTCGCGTTGACCAACATGGCCGGACGGGCCGCGGGCGAATTCGAGACGTCGTTTCCGCTGGCCAAGGCCGCCTATGTCATCGATCGAGACGGCAGCAACATCGACCCGGTCCTGGACGATCTTCTGCGCGACGATCCGCTCGTCGGCACCCGGCAGCGCATCCGGACGTACTACCTCGGCGACTTCGCGCCCGACTCGTACGCGGACGGGTTCGTCGAGGCGGCCCGACGCTACACGGACTGACCGCCGCCCCGAAGTCACGCACCGAGATCCGGATACAACACGCGCGCGATCGGCTGGCTGCGGCGCGATCGATGTCCGGAGACGTCACGCGCCGACGTGGGGGAACCAGAGACCGATCTCGCGCTTCGCGCTTGCCTCGGAGTCGGACGCGTGGACCAGGTTCTCGCGATTCGACAATGACATGTCCCCGCGGATCGTGCCGGCCAGCGCCTTGCGGCCATCGGTCGCGCCGACGAGTGCGCGGACGACCTCGATCGCCTCGTCGCCCTCGAGCACCATGGCGACCAGAGGACCGCCGGTCATGAACGTCTTCAGCGGCGGATAAAACGGCTTGTCAAGGTGATCGGCGTAATGCGCGTCGGCGAGTGCGCCGTCCATCAGCCGCATCTCTATCGCGACGATGCCGAGACCTTTGGCCTCGAAGCGGTCGAGGACGCGCCCGACTATGCCGCGCCGGACCGCGTCCGGTTTGATCAAAACGAGCGTGCGCTGGGCCACAGTGTCTCCTTCGCGGTGCTCCCACCGGCGTACGTGGGTCGATATTGGCAGCCTATCGACGCGCCGGTCCGGTACCGCGGCCGGGCAGCCGCCGGGGCTGGCCACTGGAGAGGGCGCCATCGCGACACCCGATGTCCGGGTCGGGTCGGCCCGCGCGCGATGCGCTTTTCAATCAGAGCAAAGCAGCCTAGCCTGGCGACAACACGCGGGAGGTCGAAAATGCCCAGTACGCGGCGCTGGTCGGTGCCGCCCAAGCGGATCGCCGCGACCGCCGTCCTCGGCGTCATCGGCCTCTTCCTTGTCTGTGGCAGTGTCGGCATGGGCGCCTGGCTCGTCGGAGCGATCGGCATCGCGGTCATCGCGGTCGGCGGCGGCGTCTTGGTCCTCTCCGCGTTGAACAGCCGGGCCACATCCGAGATCGAGGGTACGGCCCACGTCCTGAGCGTTTCGGCGCCGCCGTCCGGAGTGACCCACGGCCGCTGCCGGCTGAACCTCGTCCTGTACGGCAAGGGCATCAACGGGGTCGGCGTCAAGATCCGCGATGCCGCGGTTCCCGTCGCGAAATGGCCCGATGCCGGGACGGACCTACCCGTCATGATCTCGATCGACAAACCGCAGCGAAGCCGTGTCTTGTGGGGTGACGTTCCCACCCACCGGGAAGCGGCCGAGCAGCGGGCCAGGGCTCGCGAGGCGGAAGAACAGGCTGTCGCGAAGGCAGCGGAGGACGAATACGCGAGCCTGGACGCCGCTCTCGACGACCTTGACAGCGACCTGGACGGCGGCGCGGCCGAGCAGTCGCTCGCGGATGCCGGCGTCGATGAGCCACCGCCGACCGACTCGTCCATCGGCGACCCGATCGGTGCCGAATCGTCGGCCGGCGAGGCCTACCAAGCCGC
>DATCXD010000071.1:0-2464 GCA_036566005.1 Micromonosporaceae bacterium
TCGTCGGCGACCGGGCCGCCCGCCGCGACCGTCATCATCAGCACGACCGGCTGCCCGGGGATCACCGTACGTCCGGCCACCGGCGGCGTGATCGGCCTGGACGGCGGCGCCGACACGGTCAAGCAGATCGAGTCGATTCTCGGCCTGCCCTGGCCGAAGCCGGCCGGTTAGTTTCCGGTCAGGTCTGTTGATCGAGGGCTCCCTCGGGCGCTCGCCGAGTTATCCACAACCCGCACATCGACCGGTGCCGAACGGCGCCATCGCTCGTATATTCGGGGCGACGGTGTCGGGCGCGGCGCTGTGCTGGCCGGCGACCGGGGCGCCGCGGTCACCCGCGCGCCGGAGGGGAGCGCAGGTGACCGACGGGTTCTATGTGGACTTCGCGGCGCTGCACCAGGCCGCCGAGGGCGTGACGGATGTGCTGAGCGCGACGGCGACCAAGCAGGTCAGCGACATCGACGCTCCTCGACAGGCGTTCGGTCACGAGTCGCTCGGCGACAAGGTCGCGGACTTCTGCGACCGGTGGAACATCGGCGTCGGACACCTTGCCTCGGACGCCCAGGAGGTGGCCGACCGTCTCAACACCAGCGTGGACGCCTATCAGCACGTGGACACCGTTGTGGCCGGCAAGTTCGCTTCCGTCGTACAGAGCCCGACCGGGCCCGACCCGGCGGCACAGTAGACGGCGGTTCAGTAGAGGGCGGCAGAGTAGATGGCGGCAGAGCTGGGCGAGACCGGCGATCCGAAGGCGCTCGTGCCCGGTGACGTCGGAGCGGTCGCCGACACGATGTGGTCGATCCGGACGTACGGCGACATGCTGCTCGAGGCCGGCACCGGCCTGTCCCGGGTCGACACCCAGGCCGGCTGGCGCGGTGCGGCGGCCGACCAGTTCCGCGGCCGGTTCCACGGCGAGCCCGGGAAGTGGATCGAGGCGGGTGATTGCTTCCACCAAGCGGCGAACGCGCTGGACTCGTACGCGTCGACTCTGCAGTGGGCGCAAGCACAAGCGGACGGCGCCGTCACCCTCTGGAACCAGGGCCAGGCGGCCACCACGATCGCCAAGGCTCAGTTCGACGAGGCGGTCGGGCAGGTCAAGCAGCGCAATGCCGAGGAGTCGGCCAATGGCGTCCCGCTGACGCCGATGCCGACATTCCACGACCCGGGCGAGGCGAAGCGAACCGCCGCGCGCGATCAGCTGAATCGCGCTCGCAACCAGCTCAAGACGGCCGGCGACGCGGCCGCGTCGACGGTCGGCGCGGCCACCGACAAGGCTCCGAAGAAGCCCGGCTTCTGGTCCAAGGTCGGGCACTTCTTCGGCGGTGTCGGCGATGACGTCAAGATCGCCGGAGAGCACGTCGTCAACGGTGTCGCGTCGTTCGGCAACGCGATGGCCAACCATCCCGGCGATGTGCTGACCGCCGCCGGTGGCATTGCGTTGACCGGGATCAGCGCCGGCGGTGACGGGCTCGGCGTCGTCCTCGACGCGACCGGTGTCGGGGCGGTGGCTGGCGTACCGCTCAATGCCATCTCCACCGCGGGCGTTGTCGTCGGCGCGGGAATGACCGCGGCGGCGACCGGCGACCTGGCCCGGCACGCCGCGACCGACGACCACGTGTCGCCGATGGACACCAGCGGCGGCGACTCCACGTCGTCGGTGGAGCCCGGTACGAAGACCGATCGGCTCAAGGAACATCTCACCGATCGGGACCTGGACGCGGCGCGTCGTGAGCTCGACGGCGAGGTGGTCGCCACGAAGCCGGACGGCACGCCCTGGGACCATGTCGACGAGGTCCGCAACGCCCAACGCGGCCTGGTCAACCGGATAGGTCAGCTGAAGCGGCAACTCGGCGACACGCGGATCTCGGCCGCCGACAAGTCGGTCCTGCAGTCGGAGCTGTCCGAGGCGAGTCGGCTGCTGGACTATTCCGAGCAGTTTGTTCCGCGTCCGTAGCCGGCCGGGCTAGTCGCTAGTCGATGGCCGCGATCGAGGAGACGATCCGAGAATGACCCAGCAACCCGCCTCCGACGACTCGTCGCTTGAACAGCTCGAAGGCGACGTATGGGGCGATCCCGCGCCCGGAGCGACGGATCTGGTGGCGAGGGTCCACCGGCTCCGGCGCAAGCCGGTCGGCGCCCTGACCGCGGAGGACCTCCGGATGCTCGTCGCTCAGCAGGTCGGGCTGGACATCCTCGTGCCGCGGACGCTTATCCGGTTGGAGCGCGATCCGCTGCTCGAAGGCGACTACTATCCGGGCGACGTTCTGGTGGCGACACTGAAGGCGCCGGTCTCGTACTGGTCGGCTCACCCCGACCAACTGGCGCGATTGGACTCCGTCGTCGCGTCGGTTGCCGAGCCGGATGTCGACCTCACCCGCGACATCGACGCGTTTCGGGAGCGCACCCGCGGCATCGGCCGGTGAGGGCCGGTCGGTGCGCCGGAGGCCGCGGTCCGCTAGCGCCGATC
>DATCXD010000081.1:0-5178 GCA_036566005.1 Micromonosporaceae bacterium
TCGTCGGCCGGCAGCCGATCCGGCAGCGCCACGACGAGCGCGTATCCGCCCGTACCGAGGCCGAGCGCCAGTGCCGACACGTTCAGCAACACCCGGTCGCCGACGACGGGATCGCCGACCAGACACGGGTAGGCGAGCGCCCGTACCGTGGCTGGATCATCCGCGGTGCGCGACGTGACCGCGACGTCGATCTCGACGGCGCCGCTCCACCGCCGGACGACGGCGGTCACCGTGCCTTCGCGCCACCGGATCACTGGGACACGATATCTGTCTGAGCGCGGGCATCGGCTCTGGCGGGCCCGAGTTAGGTGGTGTGACGGATCGTGCGAAGCCCACGTCGAACAACCGATGACGCGCGAGCGGTCGGGCGGGCATTCGGACGGGTGTGCTGCTAGCGTCGCAGGGGTGTCGCGCATCCGGACCGAACGGCTGGTCAATCTCGTGATCTGCCTGCTGTCCACGCGTCGGTTCCTGACCGCCGCGCAGATCGCCGCGACCGTGCCCGGCTACGATCACGACCCGAATGATCCCAAGGACCACGAGGCGTTCCAACGCAAGTTCGAACGCGACAAGGCCGAGTTGCGCGATCTCGGTATCCCGCTGGAGACCGGCGCATCGAGCGCGTTCGAGGCCGAGCCCGGCTACCGGATCACCCGGCGCGACTATGCGCTGCCCGACATCCCGCTCGGGCCCGATGAGGCGGCCGCCGTCGGCATCGCGGCCCGGCTGTGGCGCCACGCCGGCCTGGCCGAGGCGGCGTCGTCCGGCCTCGCGAAGCTGCGCGCGGCCGGGATCGATGTCGACCCGCAGGCCACGCTCGGCGTTGAGCCGGTGGTGACGGTCGACGCGGCGTTCGCGCCGCTCACGACCGCGACGCGCAACCGGCAGGCGGTCACGTTCGACTATCGGGTGCCGGAAGCCGACCGTGCCACGCGCCGCCGCCTGCAGCCGTGGGGCGTCGTGTGCTGGCGTGGCCGGTGGTACGTCGTCGGCTACGACCTCGACCGCCAGGCGGAGCGGTGCTTCCGCCTGTCCCGCATGGTCAGCGCCGTACGGCGCGAAGGTCCGACCGGCGCGTACGAACTGCCGGAGAAGCTCGACCTCATCAGCTACGTCGCGCATTCCTACAGCCATCCGGAGCACACGAAGCGGGCAACCCTGCTCGTCTCGCCCGGGCGCGCGGCTGGGGTCCGTCGCTGGGCCGAGTCTGTCACGCCGTCGGATCCGCCGGTCCCCGATGCAGGTGCGCCGGCCGGCTCCGGGCCCGATACGGGGTCCCGGCGCGGAGACGTGGTCGTGATCGGTTACTCGGATCCGTACGGGTTCGCGTCCTGGATCGTCGGCTATGGGGCCGACGTCGAGGTTGTCGAGCCGGCCGAGGTGCGCGACGCGGTGATCGATCACCTTCGCGAGATGATCGCGACCATGGGGGACGGCAGCCCGCACGACGCCGGCCGAAACGAGCACCGCGGCCCGGCGCCGGTGGCGGCGGAGGTCGGCTGATGCCCGCGAATACCGCTGGCGATCGCGTCGCCCGGTTACTGAACCTCGTGCCGTTTCTGCTGGCGCGGCCGGGCATCGGGATCGCGCAGGCGGCCGCCGAGCTCGACATCACCGAGCGCCAGCTCCGCGAGGACCTGGAGCTGCTGTGGGTGTGCGGGCTGCCCGGTTACGGTCCGGGCGACCTGATCGACATGGCGTTCGACGGTGACAACGTGACGATCACGTACGACGCCGGCATCGACCGCCCGCTGCGCCTGACACCGGACGAGGCGCTGGCGCTTGTCGTCGCTCTTCGCATGCTGGCCGAGATGCCGGGCATTGACGGTCGGGACGCTATCGAGCGGGCGCTGGCCAAGATCGAGGCCGCGACCGGTGACGTCGCGGACGCGCCGGTGGCCGTACGAATTCCGGGCGACGCCGACCGTCTCGCGACCATTCGCGGCGCCGTCGACCGCCAGCGGGCGTTGCGCATCACCTACTACACCGCGACCCGGGACCAGACGAGCGACCGGGTCATCGATCCGATGCGTGTGCTGGTCGTCGAGGGTCGGGCCTACGTCGAGGCGTGGTGCCGGCGAGCCGAGGCGGTCCGCATGTTCCGCGTCGACCGGATCGACGGTTTCACCGAATTGGACGAGCCGGCCCGTCCGCCCCGCGAGGCCCGGTCGAACGATTTCCGCGACGGCGTGTTCCGGTCGAGCCCTGAGCAACCGCTCGTGACGCTGCGAGTGAGCCGGAGCGCACGGTGGATCACCGAGTACTACCCGTGCGAGTCGGTCACCGACACCGACGGTGAGCTGTGGAGCGTCACTCTGCGCGTAAGCGACCTGGCGTGGGCCCGGCGGCTCGTACTCGGGCTCGGCTCGACCGTCGTCGTGCTCGATCCGCCCGAGTTGGTCGAGGCCGTACGGGAAGAGACAAACCGGGCGCTCGACGCGTACGGCGTCACCGTGTCCTAGGCTGGCGCACATGCTCGTGCTCTGGATCGTCGTCGGCGTGGTCGTCGGCAGCCTGCTCATCTTCGCGCTCGTCGCGTCGCGTACCGTCGCTCGCCTGGCCGAGTTGCGCCGTGCGCAGCGCCGTGTGCAACGGCTTCGGCAGGATGCCGACAAGCTCCGGCCTAAGGTCGAGGACATGCAGGCGACGCTGGGGCTGCTCCAGGCCCGCGGCATGCGTACGACGGAGCACATCGCGGCCTTGAAGGCCGCGCGGTCCGGTGGCGCCCGATAGCGGACACGGATTACGGTTCCGCGAACAGCACGAACCGGGTAGCGATCGGCGGACCCTCGGCGTTCGCCGGGACTTTGACCGCAGCCGGGTTGACCGGCCGGGCCATCCTCGGCAATCCTTACGGTGCAGAAGATCGCGGCGTCGCGCCGGTCGAAGCCGACGGCGCTGGACGTAGGATAGGCGCGTTGGTCCAGGTTTGGTCGACATGAGGGGTGGCGGCATGGGCAGCTTGAGGCCATGGCACATCGCGGTATTGGTCGTGGTGCTGATCCTGCTGTTCGGCGCGAAGCGCCTGCCGGACGCGGCGCGCTCGCTCGGCCGCTCGATGCGCATCCTGAAGACCGAGGTCAAGGGCATGTCGGACGACGACGTGGAGAGCAAGGCCGAGGCGCAGCACGGACGCGAGCCACTCGACAGCCGGCCCCAGCTGGACCGGCAGCCGGACGGGACGCCCGCCCACGGCCCCGCGCATGAACAGACGCACGACCCGATCCAGCGCGTCCGCGACAACTAGCGCTGGCATGATCGGATAACCCGTGTCCGCCGAGGGTAAGCGCGTCACGCAGTTCCAGCGTGCGTCGGACGGCTCGATGACGCTGTTCGAGCACCTGCGTGAGTTGCGTGGCCGCCTGTTCAAGGCATCGCTCGGGGTCGCGGTCGGCACGATCATCGGTTTCGTCGTCGCCCGCCGCGTGATCAATTTCCTGATCGCGCCGTACTGCGACTTCCAGGCCGACAAGGCGCCCGGTGTGTCGTGTACGTTCTCGGCCACCGGCCCTCTGGACACGTTCCTGCTCACCTTGAAGGTTGCGCTCTACGTCGGCCTGCTCATCGGCGCGCCGGTCTGGCTTTACCAGCTGTGGGCGTTCATCGCGCCCGGTCTGCACCGGCACGAGCGGCGCTTCTCGTACGCCTTCGCCGCGATCGCGGCGCCCTTGTTCGGCGCCGGCATGCTGCTGGCCCATCTGATCGTTTCGAAGAGCCTGCACTTCTTCCTCAATAGCGGCAATTTCAATGTCGTCGTCGGGATCAGCGGTTACTTCAGTTTCGTCACGAAGATGATGCTGTTGTTCGGTGCCGGGTTCGAGTTCCCGCTGCTGATTGTGATGCTGAATCTCGCCGGGCTGGCCACCGGAAAACGACTGCTCGGTTGGTGGCGGCAGGCGATCTTCCTGATGTTCCTGTTCGGTGCCGTGGTGACGCCGTCACCGGACCCCTTCGGCATGAGCATCCTCGCCGGTTGCATGGCGGTCCTCTACTTCGGCGCGGTCGCGTTCGCATTGCTCAACGACCGCCGGCGCAGCCGGAAGGCGGCCGCCTTCGCCGGCGTGAGCGACGACGAGTTGTCCCCGATCGACGACCTCGACGAAATCGATGCCGGCGATCCGATCGCCGCGCCGGAGCCCGTCGCGCCGGCCCAGCCGATCGAGCGGCGGTACGACGACTTCACATAGGCGCGCGCCTGCTGATCTAGCTGCGATGGCACCGCGTTAGCGGTAAGCCCCGCCGGCGCCGCGGTGGCGGCGTAACCGGATGCGCCGCGATAGCGCGCCATCGCACCTAGATCGCGATCGGTCGGCGTCGCCGGGTCAGAACGTCTTCGCCGCGTCCCGCGTTCGCGCGTCGGCCTCGCGACGAGCAGCGTCCACGTCTCCCGACAGCGTCGGGTGGAACCGGATTTCGGTGATGTCGGCGAGCCCCGCCCAGCGCAGCCAGTCCGTGAAGTACGTCGATTGGAAGTCGTTGCCGAACTCGGGACCGAGCGGCGGACCCCACACCGCACTGGTGTAGACGACGGCGACGCGCTTGCGCCGGTCGGCCAGCAGATGGCTGTACCCGGTCACGGGATCAACGCCGAAGATCCAACCGGGCTGGCTAACGACGTCAATGAACTGCTTGAGGATGTACGGCACCGACGAATTCCACATGGGAATGCTGAAAAGCAATCGCTCGGCCGAGTCGAAGCGTTCGAACGTCCGCCTGGCGGCGGCCCACGCTTCACCTTCCGCGCCCTGCGGAGATCCGCCGCCAAACACCGTCATCTTCGCGCTGGCGCCGACCGCGAAGTCCGGCAACGACCCATCCCACAGGTTCCAGTGCTCAATCCGATCGTCAGGATGGGACTCCCGGTAAACGTCGGTGAACAGGTGTGCGATCCGCAGCGACTCGGACGCTCCACCACGCGGTGAGGCGGAGATGTGTAGCAGCTTGGTCATCGTGCGCTTCCTTTCGACTATCCGGACTGCAGTCCGGTTATGCACAACATACGGACCGTGGTCCGAATGGGTCAACGTTGGCTGCATTACAGTCCGGCTATGAGCGACCTGACGGAGGCTGACCGGCGAGGCCTGCCGCTGCTGTCCAGCGGCGTGCCGCGGGAGCGGGCGGACGCGGCTCGTAACCGCGCCCGCGTGCTGGCCGCGGCGGAGCGGTTGTTCGCGGCGC
>DATCXD010000009.1:0-2051 GCA_036566005.1 Micromonosporaceae bacterium
GGCCCGACCAGCGGCGGCCGGTCCGCGCTGGCGCGGATCCAGGTGCGGCCGCTCGCCACCGTCGTGCTCGGCGCCGTGGGCGGTCTGGTCGTGGGCATGACGAGCGTCGGCTCGGGCTCGCTGATCGTTGTCGTTCTGCTGACCCTCTACCCGATGCTGCGCGGCGGCGACCTCGTCGGCACCGACCTGGTCCAAGCAGTCCCGCTGGTCGCCTCGGCCGCGCTCGGCCACCTGCTCTTCGGCGACTTTCAGCTCAGCGTGACGGCCGCGCTGTTGATCGGCTCGATCCCCGGGGTGTTCCTCGGCGCGCAGGTCTCGGCCCGGGCGCAGGGCGGGTTCATCCGACGTGCGCTCGCCGTGGTGCTGCTCGCGAGCGCACTCAAGCTTCTCCACGCATCGAACGCGGAACTGATCGCGGGTGTCGCGGCCGCCGCCGTGCTCGGGCCATTGGCCTGGGCCTGGGTAAGGCGTCGCAATGGTCTGCCCGCACTCGCGAGTCAGGAGAACGTACCGGCGACCGATGCGAGCACGACGGCAGCGACCGCGCTGCAAACGGATGAACTGGCCAGTGAGCCAGGGTGACTCGCGATCGACGTTTGCGCCGCTAATCGACGAGTGTGCCCGGATTAGTGCCTGATCGGGCGATCGGGCAATTGGTGGCAAACGGCAGCCGGCGCCGCCCTATCGCAGGCTCGATATGCAGGCCTTTTGCGACTCCCGGCCGTTTCCCATGGTGGCATTCATGTCGTTTTTTCTATACACATGAGCCTCCAACCCGTCTCATCACTCGTTATCCGGACGACAGCGTTTGATCTGGACACGACGCATGATCGGACGGACGCATGATCGACACAGCCCAGACAATGCGCAATGCCCGGCCGTACCGCTTGGCTCCCGGCCGTACCCACGACTCGTCGGCCTCCGCGAAGCCGACGCCGTCCGCGGCGGCCGACCTCCCGAGCGTCGGCGTCGTCATCCCGACCCGCGACCGTCCCGAAGCGATGGGCCAAGCGTTGAAGGCCGTGCTGGCACAGGACTACGCCGGTCCGATGCGGGTGATCGTGGTGTACGACGGGACACCGCCCGACTACCTGCTGGCACGCGCGCTGCCCCGGCCGGTCATGGTGCTGTCGAATTGGCGTACGCCGGGTCTCGCCGGCACCCGCAACACGGGAGTTCTGGGCCTGGACACCGATCTCGTCGCGTTCTGCGATGACGACACCGAGTGGGCCGGCGGCAAGCTCACCGCCCAGGTGCAGGCGCTGATCGCGCGCCCGGAGTCGGAGTTCGTCACCTGTGCGATCGAGGTCGAGCACGCGGGTCGCCAGGCTCCGCGACTGGCCGAGCCGGACACCGTGTGCGTCGAGGACCTCCTCACCGCACGCATGGCGAAGCTCCACTCATCGACGTTCCTGATGCGTCGGGCCGCGCTCCTGGACGGCCTCGGCCTGGTCGCCGAGGATGCGCAAGGCAGCGACAACGAAGACTGGGACCTGCTGCTCCGCGCGGCCAAACGATCGCCGGTCGTACACGTGGACCAGGCCCTCGTACGGGTCCGGTGGCCACGACAGCCGCACTCGGCGTACGAGTATGCGACCCGGATCTCCTCGCTGCGCTGGATGATGACGCGGCATCCGGAGATCCGCGGCTGTCGCCCCGGTGCCGCCCGCGTCTATGGCGAACTCGCGTGCTGGTCCGCCGCGTCGGGCAACCGGCGTGACGCGTGGTACTTCAGCGCCAAAGCGATCCGGAACAATTGGCGCGAACCCGGGACGGCCATGGCGATCGCGGCCGCGAGCGGTGTCGTACGCGTCGATCGGGTCCTCGGTGCGTTGGACAAGCGCGCCCGGGGTTCCTGACCGTCGCTCACCGCTTCACGTGCCGACGGGTTCGTGTCGGTCGGCGCGGCTATCGTTGGCGCGTGCCTTCCGGAGACCATTCCCCCATCGATGATTCCCCTGCCATGCGCGACGAATGGGTCGCCGTGGCCCCGGGCGTCCGGCTGCATCTGAGGCGATGGTTTCCGCCGGCGGTCTCGCGAACCGGTGCCG